>JAZRMJ010000227.1:0-1071 GCA_045647445.1 Acutalibacteraceae bacterium
ATGATATCACGCAGTTTGCCGTTGACGTTGGTATCGGGGCCACCTGCTTTAACTGCCATCGCAAGCTCTCTGCCTATGCGAGTGAATATTTTAGCCTTTTGAGCGTCGGTTTTTTCTTTTTTGCGCTTAATATTGTTCCACTTAGAATGTCCTGACATGGTGATTCACCTTTTCTTAATTTTCTAACCTTGATATTATAACAGATCAGCCCTTATATTGCAAGTGTTTATTATTTTTGAATTCTCACCCCTCGATGCGACAAAATATCACACGTTGGACAGGCTATAATAGGCTCATTCTATCGGGTGGTGAGATTATGAAAACAAATTTGACACCGGCAAAATCATTAGGTGTTTTTGAGAATCTTCAGGCTAAAATAAGAAGCAAGGCAGTTCAAATGAGCGCAGTTTTTATAGCAGGTTTTTTGCTCTCGCGCACTGCTCTGTTTGGTCAGAGCGTTCCATTCGGACTGGGCTTTGCATCGGGGCTCAGCGGCAACCATTGTTACACGGCAGTAATAGGTGTGGCGATGGGCTATTTCTTTCCCATTACGGGGACAGGTGGTTTCGGCTATGTTGCCTCAGCCGTAATGATTGCAGCTATAAGATTCGTGATATCAAATAAATTTCGTGGTGAAAAGACACCTTTGTTTGCTTCATTGCTGGGCTTTGCATCGGGTCTTGTTGCGGCACTGCCGACCATTATAGCCGACTTTAGCTTTGGCCTTTTGGCAACAAGGCTTTCAGAATGCGCCGTTAGTGGATTAACGGGCGCCGCCTTTTGCATTGCCGAGCGCAACATAAAGCCCAGCGCTCGCAGTTTACCCATAAGAGACTGCCTTTGCATTATAATTTGCGCCGGTCTTTTGCTATCATCGATTGGGTGGGTTAGCATTGGCGGAGCAACTCTGTCGGGTGCTATTGCTACGATGCTTATTCTTTGCGCCATATCAGATGGTCAAGATATGGCTGGGGCTTCGGTTGGTGTAATGCTGGGCTTTGTGCTTTGCGCTACAGGTAGGGTTGCACCCTGGGTGCCTGCAGCAATGGCTATTAGTGGTTTTTTGGCAGG
>JAZRMJ010000228.1:0-1894 GCA_045647445.1 Acutalibacteraceae bacterium
ATAAAGCCCGGGCCTGCAACCTCAAATCGGTCGATATAGGTATCGGCTAAATCAAAGTATCCACTAAGGGTTTCAGCTATCTTTCGGGGAGCGTTATGAAGAGCACGGGCCCAAACCATAGCAGCGTTAACGGCATAATCACCATGGCTTCTATCTGCAGGAACCTCAACATTAAATGAGGGAAGTTCAACCGCTTCAAATTTGCCATCAGCAACAGCCTTGCCAGCTGCGGCCATAACAATCTCGGTTATATCTTTATTTGCCTTTTTTAAAATCTTTGACATTTGATATTTCCTCTCTTTACGTGGGATTTGCTGTTATTTTAACTTTATTTACACTAATTGGTGATGCATTGATATCGATTGCATATTCTAAAAATATATCGGCAGTTGTTTCGGTAATAATAGCATCGACCCTTCGGCCTGTTACACCGACCATCATGCCCATTGAGCCCATATCGTAATGACCGACAAAGCGTTTGCCAGCAGTGATGGTCATTTTAGATGCAGCTTCACCTGAGCGCCTGATAACAACCGTCTGCCCTTCAACCTTAATCATGCCGTTGGAGTTGCCACTACCATCATTCTCTTCGTAGGTAATATGGCAAACGTTGTCTTTGACCATCATTTTGCCCACTGTGGTGAACTCTATGGTCTCACAATCTCCATCTGATTCAATTGTGCTTGATATTTTAATTACCACATTTTGCATTGCTTGAATCTCCTTACAATCGTGTGACAGAAAATTATACCATATTATGTGTTCTTTTGCAACTGCATTTTGCTTTAAACATATATTGTTGCGTTGATCATATTATATAAATAAGGTGACAAAATGTTTTTTGTGACACTTTCTCACATCACTTGATTTTGCAATTATTGTTTTTGTATAATGTACACAATGAACTTGGAAAGGAGAGCGCATTATGGCATTGAAGCTACCCGAAAACCTAACCGAGCAACGCAAAAAAATGGGTCTTACTCAACAGAATATTGCTGATATCTTTAGTCTTGATCGCTCATCCTATTCTTATTACGAAACTGGCAAAACAAGTCCGTCTATCGAAACGCTGGTTAAACTCGCTCGCATGTTTGGCACAAGCGTTGAAGATTTAATCGGCACCAAAAAACAATCGCCCATTGCTGACCCCATCTTAAACGATGACCCTTCCTTCACTTTTAAGAAGGGCTCCGTTACTAAGGCTGACATCTCTTATAAACGAGTTATGGGTAAGCTACTTGAACTGACCCCTGAAGAATTAGCGCTGATTGATCAAGAAATCGAAAAGATTTTAAAAAACAATCAGCAAGAAATACACCAGTAATAATATTAAACTCAAGCACCCGAAAGTTTCTTTCGGGTGCTTTTTTGTTTAGAAAAATGACATTTGAGCGCTATCGGGCAAAAAGTCTAGCGCATGAAGCTCATCAAGAGCTGCAACAAGCGACTTGCCGAGACCACCTACAAGGGTCAATTCTTCTTTAGATATAAATTCTTTTTCGCTATGAGCTACTTCATAGATGGATTCGGCTGCATTCAAGCCTACCCCACTTATTGAACTAAACGGGAGTCTGATTTTACCATCCTCAACCTTAAACAGACGAGGATCGGATTTATAGAAATCTATCGGCAAAAACTCAATGCCTCTTGCAAACATTTCGTTAACAATCTGCAAAATTGCCATACGAGAGTTATCTTTAGCGTTAGCAAGCTTGCCTTTAGCTTCAATCTCAGCCATAACGGCATTGACAGCTGAGCGACCACCCATGAGCACCTTAGCATCGAGGTCATCGCTTCGAACACTGAAATATGCTGCATAATACTCAAGGGGATGATAAACCTTGTACCATCCAAGGCGCAAGGTTGCAATCATATACGCTGCTGCGTGAGCCTT
>JAZRMJ010000229.1:0-6612 GCA_045647445.1 Acutalibacteraceae bacterium
GCCTATCTACGAAGAAAGCCTTGATAATATAGTCGGCACAATACATTATAAAGATTTTTTCACTCGCGTTTATCATCGCGAGGCAACCGTTGAGAGCATACTCAAAAAACCGGTTTATATCACTCAGTATATGAAGGTGCAAGACCTTTTGCGCAAACTCCAAAGCAGCAAGGCTCATATCGCAGTAGTGGTTGACGAATATGGTGGAGTTGCAGGTATCGTCACTATGGAGGATATTCTTGAGGAGCTTGTTGGCGAAATTTGGGATGAGCACGACGACGTAGTCGAAGATATTATGCCACTGCCTGGTGGTAGCTATCGCATAGATTGCGCAGTCGAATTTGAAAAATTCATTGAATATTTTGACCTTGATGCAGTCGATGACCATACCTCTGTCAGTGGTTGGGTTGTCGATAAGCTCGATAAAATCCCCGAAACGGGCGACACCTTTATTTCAGATGGTCTGTCGGTCAGAGTAGCCGATACTAACCAGCGTCGAGTCACTCGCATCGTTGTAACCCCGATAACCGATAACGAAACAGAGCAAGAAGATTAATTATATTGCAGAAAGGATGTAATAATTATGGTGCTTAATAATGAGTTTTGGGAGGCTTTAAGTGGCAATCAGCGCCGTCTTTTCGCTAAGGCTAACTGCGAAGCAACCTATAAAAAGGCTATAATTTTTCAGATACTCGCAACCTTTTTAGGTATGCTTGGTATCGGTCTGTTTTTGCCGATAGCCAATAAAGCCAACAGCTATTGGAAGGGCTACTACTCATTAAGAGAAGTTCAGATGCCCATATCTGTTAAAATCATGTGTGGCATTAACTTTGTGCTTGGTCTTGTTGCAAATATTGTGTTTATTGTTATGGGTCAAACCGACGATTACGGAATGTTTGTCAACACCTTAACCCGTCGTGAGCTTGAGAGCATGCTCCAAGAGCCCGCCCCCGTTGCAACAGTCGGCGCAAATAGCGATGACCCGTTCCGTATCAGCAACATTGCACCTCCAAAGGCTGCTAAGGTAACTCGCCCCATTCGTAAGGGTTGCGAGAATTTCCCTGAATGGCTCTTGCTGATTATCAACATTGCTATCATTATTGTTTTTATCATTATTTATTCTCTTCTTTTGCCCTCTGCAAAGTCGAATAATAACAATAACGATAACGGCAAGACACCTTCTTCAAGCACAATCGATACCTCATCTGCCGTGGTTTCATCAATACCTGAGCAGAATCAGTTTGGCGATATAACACGCATGCCTACCGATTGGAGCAAAAACATTTCGATGCAGATTAACTCTAACACAGGCCTCAGATTGCGCAAAGGGCCTTCCTCTCGTGATGAAATCATAACCACCATGAGCGATAAGTCGGTCGTAACCGTTATGAATAATTCCGATGTGACCGATTGGTGCTTTGTATCATACAAAAAGGGTAGCAAGGTCTATTATGGCTGGGCTTGTGCCAAGATGGGCGAAGACCAGTATCTAATCGAAACTACAAGCAGCTCAACTCAGTCCGAAACAAGCAGCACCGATTCCTCAAAGCTTTTAACAACTCAGCAGCTTAAAGAGCTGTCAGCTGCTCACATTCAAGCAATACTCGATGTCGAAAACGGCTTTGTCGGATACGTTACCTGCAATAATAAAGATACCGACAACGCCATCTATTTTGGTGATGATAACACAAAAGAGCGTTATTTCCTTGCCACCAATGTAAAGAATATGTCTGATTTCAATTCATATCTTTCAAAGTATATGCTTCCGGCTCAAGCAAATAACGTTATTCAAAAAAGTGATTTTATTGCCACAGCAGAGGATACAACCTCTGTACCCGATAAGCCCATAGTGCTATATAACGGTGCAATCTATGTTGCTGCTTCGGCTGGTTCAAATTATACTCTTGATCAGGGCACATTCTCTGTTTTGTCATCATCAGAAGAATCATACATTGTAACCGTTTCTGCAAAGGATGATGAGGATAACCCCAAGAAGTTCACCATCAATTTCCAGTATATCGACCAGAAACTCGCCGTAACTTCTTACAAATAATAATTTAAAACGCCGCAGACCATCAGCGTTTGCGGCGTTGGATATAATCACGCATAATATTAAAAATCGGAGGGATGACTGTGAAAACGGTAATAGCCATGAGTGGAGGGGTAGATTCCAGCGCAGCTGCCTATCTTTGCAAGCAGGCAGGCTATGATTGCATGGGCGCTACCATGGGCCTTTTAACTCAAAATGCAGATGACGTTGCCGATGCTCGCAGCGTAGCCGAAGCACTCGGCATGCCCTTCAAGGTTTTCGATATGGCTGAGCAATTCAAACAGCAGGTCATTGAGCGCTTTATCGACGCTTATGAGAGTGGCTATACCCCCAACCCCTGCATATTTTGTAACCGTCATTTAAAATTCGGCTATCTTATCGACGAGATAGAGCGACTCGGCTTTGATAAATTGGTAACAGGTCACTATGCCCGTATCGAGCAGCAAGGTGAGCGCTATCTGCTCAAAAAGGGCAAGGATGTAACCAAAGACCAATCCTACGTGCTCTATTGCTTAACTCAGCACCAGCTATCCAAAACCCTCTTTCCCCTCGGTGAATACACTAAGCAAGAGATAAGAGCCATCGCAGAGCAGAGTGGTCTTGTTAACGCCAAAAAGCGTGACAGTCAAGATATATGTTTTGTGCCCGATGGTGATTATGCCGCATTTATCTGTCAATACAAAGGCAAAACCTATCCCGAGGGCGACTTTATCGACCTTGAAGGCAACGTGCTCGGCAGACATAAGGGTATCATAAAATACACCACGGGTCAGCGAAAAGGCTTAGGCCTTGCTCTTGCTGCACCAATGTATGTTTGCGAAAAGCGAATGGATACAAATCAGGTCGTTCTTTGCGATAATGAGAGACTTTTCTCACGCACCCTAACCGTTAGCGATTTTAACTGGATTGCCTTTGACTGCCCGTCAGCACCCATAAAGGCAAAGGCTAAAACTCGTTATAGCCAAACTGAGCAATCAGCAACTATAATACCCACCTCAGAGAATACCGTAACCATAGAGTTTGATGAACCACAGCGAGCAATAACTACCGGTCAATCGGCAGTAGTATATGATGGCGACGTTGTTGTCGGTGGTGGAATAATAACAGGCGCGTAACAAAAAACCTCTTAAGCTAAAACAAAGCTTAAGAGGTTTAAATTATTTATACTTTTGTGATTCGGCAACTGCTAATTGGTCACAACGCTCGTTTTCGGGGTGACCTGCGTGACCCTTAATCCAGTTAAAGGTGACGGTGTGCTTCTCAACAAGTTCAAGCAGCTCTCCCCAAAGCTCGGGGTTTAATGCAGGCTTTTTATCTGCCTTTTTCCAGCCTCTAGCTCTCCATCCCTTAGCCCAGCCAAGATTTATGCCGTCGCAAACGTATTTTGAGTCGGTGCAGATTGTAACCTCACAGGGCTCCTTTAAGGCTTTTAAGCCTTCAATAACAGCCGTCAGCTCCATTCGGTTGTTTGTGGTGTCGGGAGCACCGCCGCTAAGCTCTTTTTCAACACCGTTGTAGCGCAGTATAGTGCCCCAACCACCTGGGCCGGGGTTGCCGGAGCAAGCACCATCGGTGAACATTTCGATTTTTTTCATATTAGACCTCATTCGCAGTTATACTGTTTTGTCACGCTGAGCATGTAATCATAAAGAGGTTGCATCGCCTTATAAGCATCATTTAATTCCTTAACAAGCTTTTTGGGCTTAGCTAGATTCTTAATGCCCTTTGTGTGTTTTAAAACGAAAGCCTGTTTTTGGTCGTACCAATCAGCAACGATGCCGCTTATTCCGTCTTGAGCGGCTTTTGAACGCTTGTATTTATTGTCTTCTATCACAAGACCTGCGCTAAACGCCTTTTCAGTCGCATCAATAAGAGGCTGAGGGTTCTTCTTAATCTCCTCTCTCCAGGCCTCCATAAACGCAGGTGTAGCGCTGACTATACCGCATCCGTAGGTGTAACCGTCTGAGAAAATTTCAAACCAAAAGGAGGGGGTAGGCAGCTCGTTCTTTTGATGGCGAAACATAATCCATAGATTTTCTCTGTATAAGCTTTTATCTTTAGTGAAACGGGTATCTCGCCTGACCCTTGATATGCATCTTACGGGGTCGAGTATAAAATCGGGGTTGATCTCAACCATTGTGTCAAAAAGCTCATCGAGTAATACTCTGAGCTGATCAGTTACAAGAGCCTTGATTTGTTTTTTATGGTCTTCATAAAAGGTTTTTGAATTGTTAAATCTGTTTTCTGCAAGCAGAAACATACCTTCAGGTTTAATTCCCTCAAATTTCATCCTCATTACACTCCTTACAAACGTCAAAGCATAGTTTTTCTAGCTCAGCCATGGTGCTGATTTCACCACATCTTCGTCTGAATGAGGCTGCACCTCTGAGCCCCCTCATGTACCAAGCGGCGTGCTTTCTCATTTCGAGCAAGGCGGTGCGTTCACCTTTTTCTTTAACAGTTGCGTCGGCTTGTCTTAACAGCACCAGCATGCGCTCACTAAGTGGTGGCTCAGGCAAAATTCTGCCGTCACCTATATATGCGTTAATCTGACTAAATATCCAGGGTGAGCCCATTGCACCTCGACCAACCATAATAAAATCACAGCCGGTGTATTCATACATATGAGCAGCGCTTTTAGCATCTACTATATCACCGTTGCCAATAACGGGGATAGAAACTGAGCGCTTAACTTCAGCAATTTTATCTAAATCAACGGGTGGAGCATACATCTGCTCCTTTGTTCTGCCGTGAACGGTTATTGCCGCTGCACCTGCTTGCTCGCATCGTTTAGCAAGCTCTGTGCAGTTAATGTGGTCTTTATCCCAGCCTATGCGCATTTTAACAGTAACAGGCAGATCAACTGATTTAACCACCGTTTCAACAATGCGACCTGCAAGCTCAATATCTTTCATGAGTATCGCACCTCCGCCCGAAGCAGCAACCTTAGGGGCAGGGCAGCCCATGTTAATATCAATAAAATCAGGCTTATACTCTAATGCTTGTCTTGCGGCCATAGCCATAGTGTCAGGGTCACGACCAAACAGCTGACTTGCAACAGGTCGCTCACCGTCACTGACCATGAGCATGCTGTGAGACTTTTTATCCCCGAGCGATATGGCCTTTGCGCTGATAAGCTCGCTCACAGTAAAGGCTGCACCGTAACCACGGCAAAGCTCACGAAATGAGCGATCAGCCACACCCGCCATAGGTGCAAGTGCTGCAAAAGCATCAGTTTCAAAATTACCAATTTTCATATAAAAACTCCGAAAAAACATTTATATGAGGTATCATAACATAAAATCAATAAAATTTCAAAATATTATTCTTTTTTTTATTTTTTGTGTTATAATGACTTTGTATGTACTAATTTAATCCAAACGAAGGGGATATTTATGAAGCTTCTTGCAATTGATGGCAACAGCATAATTAACCGTGCTTTTTACGGTATCAAACTGCTCACTACACGAGACGGCCAGTTCACCAACGGCATATATGGCTTTATGAATATACTTTTGCGTCTTATTGATATGACAAAGCCCGATGGTGTAGCAGTCGCATTTGACCTTAAAGCACCCACCTTTCGCCATCAAATGTACGATTCCTACAAGGCAGGTCGCAAGCAAATGCCAACCGAGCTTGCTCAGCAAATGCCCGTAATGAAAGAAATTTTGCGCATGATGGGTTATCAAGTGCTCGAGTGCGAGGGCTACGAAGCCGACGATATTCTCGGCACCCTTGCCGATTTAATGCGCAAAAACGGCGGCGAGTGCGTTATCGCTACCGGTGATAGAGATTCTCTGCAGCTGGTCGGTCAAGGTGTCAACGTTTATCTTGCTGCTACCAGAATGGGCAAGCCCGAGGTCATAGTTTATGACGAGGCTATGGTAGCCGAAAAATACGGTGGGCTCACCCCTTCACAGCTTATCGACGTTAAAGCCCTCATGGGTGATAGTTCCGATAACATCCCCGGTGTTGCAGGAGTCGGTGAAAAAACGGCTGTTGCGCTCATCTCTCAGTTTGGCAACCTAGATGGAGTGTACCAAAACATTGATAGTGATTCAATCAAACCGGGCGTCAGAGCCAAGCTGACTGCTGATAAAGATAATGCCTATTTATCTCGCACTCTAGGTACCATCTGCCTTGAAGCCCCCGTGCCGACAGACGTAGCGTATTATACTCCTACCGAGCGAGACGGTGTCGCCTTGGCTACAAAGCTTCGCTCGTTAGAAATGTTCTCACTCGTTGAGCGACTCGGTCTCAATCAAATCCCCGTTTCGGGCTCAGAGAGTGAGCAAACTCTTTTGTTCAGCGTCGAAACTTGCATACTCAACGAGTTAACTGCCGATAGGGTCGACGTTATGTTTGATGGCGAATCAGCCTATATTTGCGATGGCAAAAAAGCAGCTGTTTGCGACAAACAAGGTGCGCTTGAATTTATTAAAACCAAAGTGGTTCGCACCGACGATTCAAAAAAACTGTTTCATCTTTATCCCGATGCAAATGTTGTCTTTGATTCATCGCTTGCAGGCTATCTGCTTGACCCTGACTCAAACGATTAT
>JAZRMJ010000230.1:0-8976 GCA_045647445.1 Acutalibacteraceae bacterium
ATCGCAGAAAGTGTGACAGAAGGTATGTTAAAACGCTGGCTCACGCCGCCTATCGCAAAAAGGTGTTTGACACAGTGGGTGGTTTTAACGAGGCATTAGTGCGCACCGAAGATAACGAGATTCATTACCGCATGAGAAAGGCCGGCTTTAAGTTTTGCCTTTGCCCTGACATTTGCTCATATCTGCACGCTCGCAGCACCCTCAAAGCGATGCTAAAGCAAAAGAAAGGCAACGGATGGTGGATTGGCATTACCTTCCCCAAATGCCCCGGATGTTTATCGCTTTATAACTTTGTGCCACTAGCGTTTGTGCTTGCCATTATTGGCAGCACTCTGATTGGATTGATAAGTGGCTGTTATCTGCTACTGTGGTTGGTGCTCTCGGCTTATCTTTTGGGTGCGCTGGCTGCCACTGCTTTAGAGATAAAAAAGGAGCAAAACAAAAAGCTTTGGCCTTTGATGCTCATACTGCCGATACTATTCTTTTTGATGCATATATATTACGGAGTTTTCACCCTTGCAGGGCTGTTTGCATCGCCCTTTATTAAAACCAGATAGGAATAAAGCTCATGAATTACAAAATTAACATTGACGTATATCGCAATATATTCGGTGTGCCGTGTGACGTGGCTGATAAGCATGTTAAGCTTGCATCTCACTCTGCATTAAAGGTTTTGCTGTTTTTTATGCGCAACGGTCTTGAGGCTATTGACAGCGATACCCCTCGCCGTCTGGCGATAACAGAGGCAGAACTTAATGAAGCGCTAATATATTGGAATCAAGTGGGTGTGCTGACTGCTGAAAAGGCTGAGGCAACATCGACAGTCGATGCCCCCTCCCCCACCGTTAACGTTGCTGAGCGCAACAAGCGACCCGACCGAGCTGAGGTCGCTCGCAGAATTGCTGAATCGGAAGAAATCGCTCATGTGCTAAGGCAGGCAGAGTCGGTATTCGGGCGCACACTAAAGCCTGCTGAGATGGCATCGCTGATATACATTATGGATTCTCTCTCGCTTAAAGCTTCAATCACCCTTATGCTTGTGCAGTATGCTGCTGCAGAGGGCAGGCTATCTCCGTCGTTTATAGAATCAACAGCTGTCAGATGGGCTAACGAGGGCATAAGCTCAGTGCGTGATGCCGAAAAAGAGCTACAGGCTGCTGACCAACGCAGAGGCGCATGGCAGGTCGTTTGCAGAGCAATGGGCATTGACCATCGTAGACCCAGTCAAAAAGAAGAGGAATCTGCCGCTCGTTGGGTTAATGAATGGGCATTTTCAGACGCTATGCTAAGGCTTGCATATGACCAGTGCGTTGACCACACGGGTAAATTTAGCATGCAATACATAAACACCATACTTGATAATTGGCACAAAAACGGTGTTTATACACCTAAAAAGTTTAAGGATAACGAGGCTGTCTTATCAAAGCAAAGCAAAGCACCTCAAAAAGCAAAGAAAAAGGCTCCGGATGCATCCGATTCGCCATCGTTTGATATTAGTTTGTTTGAGCAGTTGCTCAACGAGCAGAAGGGAGATTAAAATATGGGATATTCAACAGATGCATATAACTACGCCCTTGACCGAATTGAGCAACGCCATCAGGCAGCTATCGACCGAGCCGAAGAGCGCAAAATTAAAATCTATGCTTCTCTGCCTCAGCTTGAGCAACTTGACAAGCAAATGTCGCTCAATGGTATTGCTGCTATTAGGATAGCATCTCGCCTTGAGGGCAGCAGGGGAATTGACAAATATCAGCAGGAGCATGAGCGACTTGAGGCTCAGAAAGCTGAGATTTTAAGCCAAAATAGGCTTAGTGAGGCCGAGTTTGAGCCCCACTTCACCTGCTCGGATTGTAAAGATAGCGGATACATTAACGGCAAGCTCTGTGACTGCGCAATTAAGCTTGCTCGCTCCTTTGAATTTGAGCGCATGAGCAGCAGAATGCCTATAAAGGATTGCACCTTCGACAGCTTTGAGCTTCGCTATTACAGTGGCTCTGCTCATGATTTGATGACCTCGGTGCTTAGCCGTTGCAAACGCTTTTGCGAGCAATTCGGCACATTCTCTAACGGTATGATTTTTATGGGCAAAACGGGGGTTGGTAAGACCCATCTATCACTAGCTATTGCTAACGAAGTGCTCAAAAAGGGCTACGGTGTAGTTTATGTTACTGCTCAGGAATTTTTGAGCAAAATCGAGAAGGAGCATTTTGGCAGAGCCGATGGTGACACTATAGAAATGCTTTGCGATTGCGACCTGCTTATAATTGACGACCTTGGCGCTGAATTCCAGACTCAGTTTACAATCAGTGCAGTGTATAACCTATTAAACAGCAGAATTATGGAAGGTAAGCCGACCATTATTTCGACCAACCTCTCCCCTGCTGAACTGGCTCAAAACTATGGCGACAGAGTTTCATCTCGCATTATAGGTAACTTTGACCCGTTAAGATTTGACGGCAACGACGTGCGTCAAATTAAAATGATGGAGAAGCTAAACGGCAATCGCTCTTGACAAGAGGCCATGATAAATGATATCATACCCTTTGCGAGTGGGACAGACAGTTGCGCGGGTAACACCGTGAGGAAAGTCCGAGCACCACAGGGCGGGATAACGGCTAACGGCCGCCGAGGGTGACCTTAGGGAAAGTGCAACAGAGATATACCGCCGATTTTTCGGCAAGGGTGGAAAGGCGAGGTAAGAGCTCACCGGCGCATTGGAGACAATGTGGCCATGTAAACCCTATCCGGTGCAACACCGATAAAAAGCGATACATTTGCCCGATGTGCTTTTGAAGGGTGGCTTGAGCGGCAGGGCAACCTGCCGTCGAGATAGATAACTGTCCGCGACAGAACTCGGCTTATCGTCCCTCTCGCAGATATATAAAACAAAACGTGCTTTAGTCTTATTAACCAAAGCACGTTTTTTGTTTGTATTTTTAAACTTCAAGCTGCTGCTTTTTAGTTAAGAAGCAGATGCCTATCATCGCCATCACGCAAATCGAAAAGCCTATGCCTGTAAGCATTGGCGCTGTGAACAGACCGGGGCCTGTTGAAGGAATGGTAACACCTAAGAAGTTAGCTACGGTGATTGAAACCACGTTATCCTCGGCGGCCTCAACATTATACGATTCGCCGCCTGAGGGGGTAACCGTTGCTAAACCACTTTTGTTAACATTAATCGCTATGCTGTTATTGGGGCAAATATACCCTACCGGTGCAACCGTTTCTTTAAGATAATAGGTTGTATCTGCTATTAGCTCATCGAAGGCTGCTACAGCGATTTCGCCATCGAGCGCCGTATTGGGGTTTGTCGGATTGTGGAAAGTTGCATCTTGATTCACAAGGTCTGCAAGCTGGTCGGCAGTATAACCTTGGTCTTTGGGGCCCTTTCCAACATATGACATATATTTAGGGTAGTTAGTCTCGATAGAGACTATGCCACGGTTATTGGCAAAGAACATAAATCCCCACGGATTGATACCACTAAAATCGGTTTCGTAAATAAATCCATCGTCTGTTACAACATATACGATAGAATTTAAGCCAACAGGTTTGCTATAATCCTTATTAAAATAATCGCTACCCATGTTGATAGACAGATCCTTTGTGAAGGTGCGACCGGTTTTTTCAACACCGGCTTGGTCGATAACGGTGATATCCCACGCTGCTATGGTGCAGCCTTTTGATGATTATTCCAGTTATCTCCACTGGGAGCAAGATCATTCAGCCATGCTGAAGTTGGCTCTTGCTTGTCGTTGCCTTGTGAGTGAAATAAAAAATGATAGATACCCGTTGCTTCGGCTGTAAATGTATGAGCGGGATAGCCACGCTCGGTTTCGGGTTTGCCCAATTAATTGTCACTTTGCTCTTGCATTTGCTTAAGAGATGACTGCATTTTATTGAGACAGATTGTAAAAACCTCAAGCTCCTGCTCGGTAACATCTTTAAACATTGCAGTATCAATGCTCAAAAACTCCCTATAGGTTCTATCAAGCACCTTTCTGCCCTTTTCGGTTATGCTGACGCTGTTGAACCGGCTATCGTTTTGGTTGGTCGTTCTGACTATATAACCCATCTCTTCAAGCTTTTTGAGGGTAACGGCAACTGCAGCAGTGCTTATATCAAACTGCTTTGCAATATCCTTTTGAGATATATTGCCGTCGCTATGAGACAAAAACCTTAAAAGCCTATGCTGGCTACGGCTTATCTCGAGGGTATCTATATATTTATGAAACACCTTCATATGCATCCTATGGGTGCGTTTAAAGATATCTATTGCTGATTGAAGCTTTTGCTCGTCAGGGTTATTATACAAGAAGCTTTCCTCCGATTCATCAACCTATTAGCTGCTATAATTTTATAATCGTTAATCTTTTTTGTCAACCATTTTGTTGCAAAGCGAGGCTAGATGCAGTATTATAAAATCGTTATAGATGCAAAATAAAAGTCGCTTTCGCGACTTTTTGATTACTATTATTTGCGCTTTATTTTGGTCTTTGTGCCATCAGGCTGAACGATATAGGTGTTTTCAAGCTGACCGACAAGAGATGCCTTGTAGGAGTCGATATATTCCCTTCTGAGAGCATCTCGCTCGGCAAGCTCAACCTCGGTCAAGCCCTGCTCCTTAGCCTTGCGAGCAAGAACATTGATGCGATCTATTTTTTCTTGGGTCATAATATTCACCATACCTTTATTTAATAACGCTATTATAATATAAGTTGCTTCATTTGTAAAGTATACACGGGAGGTAAACGATGAGAATTTTGATCGATGCCGATGGTTGCCCTGTTGTAAGGCTAACAGTTCAAATTGCTAAAGAGTGTCAAATTGACTGCATTATAGTTTGCGACACTGCTCACTATTTTGATATTGAGGGAGCCCAAACCATTACGGTCGATAAGGGCTCAGACAGCGCAGATATGAAGCTTGTTAACATGATAAAGGCCGGAGATATTGCCGTAACTCAGGATTATGGGCTTGCTGCCATGTGCCTTGCTCGGGGTGGATTTGCAATCAATCAAAATGGGTTTGAATACACCGACGATAATATTGCACGGCTTTTAGAGACGCGAGCAATAGCCAAAAAGATAAGACGCTCAGGCGGACGATTAAAAGGGCCAAAAAAACGCACCGAGCAGGATGATGCTCAATTTGAACAGTCGTTAAAAGCACTGATAGAGCGCATTATAAATGCATAAAAAAGGTCATCGAATTTTTCGATGACCTTTTAAATTTTAGCTATGCTGCATTATTCTCAGTATCATTTTCATTCTCGGGAGTTTGCTCATTCTGAGGTGGAGATGCGCCTTCAGAGGTTGTTGGCTCCTCGCTAACGGTCGGCTCCTCATCAGGCACGGAGGTTGTTGGCTCCTCGCTAACCGTTGGGTTCTCACTTGGCGTTGAGGTTACGGGCTCCTTGCTTGTAGGTGGTGGCTCAAGGCCCTCGTGACCGGGACACGCCGGCGCATAATTCTTTTTATAGTAGCCTGTTGCCCTGCTGGTGCACTTTTCGGTTGCTATGCCACCTGTTAAGGTGCAATACTGCATCGCTCTAACCTTATCGGTTGACGGGAAGTTGATCTTTTTAAGATCGGCATGAATTGCCTTCATGGCAGGCTTCCAGAGCAGCATTGCAGGGTTTGAACTGGTTGAAAGGCTATTCATAGGCTGAGGCTTATCGCAGCCAAACCAAACTGCTGCTACATAATAAGGTGTGCCACCGACAAACCAACGGTCTTTATTGTCAGAGGTGGTACCTGTTTTTGCAAACATATATTGACCCCAACCGTCAAAATTGGCCGAGCCACCGGTGCCACCTGCACCTGTAACCACGGTATTGAGCAGTCGGTTCATAATATATGCAGTATCCTCACCTATAGCACGGTTACCCTCATAATCATATTCAAGGATGGTTTTTTTGCCGTCATAGCTTGTAACCTTTGAATAGAAGGTCGGCTTATGATAGGTACCACCGTTGCCGAATATAGCGTAGGCAGCAGCCATCTCATGGGTGTAAAGGCCGTAGGTGCATCCACCGAGCGCAAGCTGTGACAGACCGATATCCGAATACTTTTTGCCGTTAATTGTAACACCATCAACTAGAGTGGTTATACCAATTTTTTCGGTCATGAAAGCATAGGATTTGCTTGAGCCGAAGCTGTTGAGTATACGCACGGGAGGTAGGTTGAGTGAACGGGCAAGTGCGTTTTGAACTGTAACGGGGCCACTGGTTGAACGATCATAGTTATGATACTTATAGCCACCAACCTTGAGGGCTGAGTTGTCAATTTTTGAAGACCAGGTAATTAAATTAGCGTCGAGAGCAGGTGCATAAACACCGAGAGGCTTCATGGTGGAGCCGGGCTGACGCTTTGACTGAGTAGCACGATTAAGGCCACGCATATCGGTCTTGGGGCCTCTGCCACCGTAGACGGCAACAACATTGCCCGAATAATCCATTATGGTTATAGCTGCCTGAGCTGAATCCTTAAGGTTATGAATGGTTGCAAAATTTTCTTCGTTGCAGAAAACCTCATCAACCTTGCTCTGCACATTGCTATCCATAGTTGCATAGATTTTAAGGCCGCTACGATAAATAACGTTTTCAGCGCCCTCTCTTGAGTAGCCCTGAGTTTCCATCAAATCGGCAATAACCTGCTCAAAGATGGCATCGGTGAAATAAGAATATGCTTGGTCGCTTGAGTATTGCTTATCATTGGTTTTGCAGACAAACTTAAGCTCTTGCTTTAACGCCTCGTCGCGTTGCTCTTTGGTGATAAGAGGCTTACCGTCGGGGCCCTTAACATCATGCATATTATTGATAATCCACTCGCGACGAGCCTTGTTGCGCTCGGGCATTTTGATAGGATCATAGGTTGTTGGCGATTTAGTGATTGAAGCGATACAGGCAGCTTCAGCTACAGTCAAATCCTTCGCATGCTTGCCAAAATAATATTCTGATGCCGCCTCAATGCCATAGGCATTGTTGCCTAGATAGATAACGTTTAGATAGCACTCAACAATAGTATCTTTGTGATACTCTATCTCGAGGTTTCTCGCCTTCATGATTTCTCGAACCTTACGAAGGGGTGATTGGTCATCATCACCCGTCAGATTCTTAATAAGCTGCTGAGTGATGGTTGAACCACCCTGACGAGAGTCGTAAATATCGATAAACATATTGACAAACGACAAGAAGGTTCGCTTAAAGTCAACACCACTATGGGTATAGAATCGCTCATCCTCTGCGGCAACAAAGGCGTTTATAGCGTTGGAGCTGATATTACCCAGGTTAACCCAGGTGCGATTCTCGTAGCACAGGTCTTGATACTCAATCCATCGCTCAGTATCACCGATAATATTGCCTTTTTTATCCGTTTGAGGTGTGAAGGATTGGTCTTTAACATAAATCTTTGTGGTGTAGTTGAGGGTGAGCTCATCAAGGCGAATATTCTCAATTGAGTCATCAACAAATCCGAAAGCATAGACAAGGAAGGCTACGGTAACTATACAACCGACAATAACAAAGATGAAAAAGCCTGACAGCGCAACCTTGCCGACGGTGCGAAGCACACGCTGAGCACGGGTTTGAGTGGCTGATGACCTTTTGCCTCTTGCATTACGCTTTGAGTTGCCTCTCTCGAGCTTGTCGATAAGGCTTGTATCGTGAGGTGATGAGCTTGAGATATTCTCTATGCTGTCATCCATATCGTTTGACATATAAAGGTTATGATTGCCTGAGAAAATATCAACAGGCTCATTCTCAGGCTCAATCGGTGCATCGCTCGATGAAAGCTGAGAACCTGAATAAAGATCGGTTGACTCACCATAATGCAAACCCGGAAAATAATCATGCTCCACGGGGGGAGTCGGATTGCTTTGAGAAGCGGTGCGATCAACGCCTGCAGTGCGATCAACGCCTGCAGTTCGATCGACGCCGTTAGTTCTATCTATGCCATTGGTGCGATCAACACCTGATGTACGGTCAACACCCGATGTGCGGTCGACATTTCGGCCGTTGCGATAATTGTTATTATCATTATTAATATTACTCATCGGATAGTCGCCTCCTTACTTAAAACTAGATTGGATTTTGAAGCCTTAACTTCATTAGATATTATATCAAACAAGGTTTAAAAGTCTAGTTACAGAATTTTAACCTTTTATCGAATAGGTTACAATAATTTAACCAATTCTTTAGCCACGGATGCTCTTTACAGCCTCAACAGCCTGAGCACAACGACGGGTTATCTCTGCCCAATCGTGGTCAGCAATAAGCTTGCGCTCTGCAATAAAGCTTGCGCCACAAGCGTAGATACTGCTGATTTTGAGATACTGGTCAAGATTGTCGAGGGTTATGCCACCTGTAGGCATAAAACGAACATCCTGATAGGGTGCGCTGAGAGCTTTGATGGTCTTTGCGCCACCAAATGACTCTGCAGGAAAGAACTTGAGCCATGTAAGGCCAAGGGAAAGAGCCTGGTCAATCTCGGTAGGAGTGACAACTCCGGGCAAATAAGGGATATTGTGCTTTGCGCAAACCTCGGCAACAGCAGGATTAAGACCAGGGCTGACAATAAAGGACGAGCCTGCCTCGATGGCCTGCTCAGCTGCATCGGCAGTAAGAACGGTGCCTGCACCGACAATCATATCGGGATAAGCCTTGCTCATTGCTGCGATAGCATCCTTGCCTGCTTTGGTGCGCATGGTTATCTCTGCGGCATATATGCCACCAGCGAGAAGAGCCTCTGCGAGGGCGCATGCATCGGTGGCATCGTCAATAACGATAACAGGAAGAATACCAAGCTGTTGGATTTTTTCTTGAGTTGACATTTGAAAAATCTCCTTTTATAATTAAAACAAAAATTTAAGCCTTCTAAGCCATAGTGAATTATACCATAGCTTCTTCAGTTTTTCCAGTTTTAGGTGAAAAATATAACATTTTCGTAACAATCAACACATTTGTTTACTTTAAAT
>JAZRMJ010000231.1:0-3057 GCA_045647445.1 Acutalibacteraceae bacterium
TGAAATCACATATAAAATACCGTAAATTATGGGCTGATGAGCGAGATAAATTATCAGTGAATGGCGCCCGATAAATGAGAATACGGGCAGATAATTTTTATAGAAAAAGCTCGGCAGCTTGCCCTCACCAAAGGGTTTGCCTAAGGCAGTGCCGATTAAAAACATAAACAGCCACGGCAGAAGAGGAAAGTAGTCTGCAGAGAAAAATGAATATGAGGTTATGCCCAGCGCAAAAAGATTAGGTTGAAAATTCAGCACCATCGGCAAATTGTAACGAAGCGAGCCAAACCCGATGTAGTTGTTTTCCAAATTAAAGGTAACAGCAAACAATATAGCGCAAACTATTATCGTTACAATAGGTGGGATTGAGTCTATAGCCTTTTTGAATGCGCCGTAAAAAAGCATCGAGAAGGAGAGAAGATGCAATATTCCGAACCAAATGGTTATACCTCTCATGCCAAACAGCTCGAGCGTTAGGGTCACAAGGGTCATTGCAATAGCAATAAATAGTAGCTTTGCACCTCGCTCGGTGTTTGAGTGGCTAAGCCTACCGCTTATGCCCGAAATGAGAATAAAGAGGGCTGCAAAATACGGCTCAGCAGGCATAAAGAAGTTTAAAAGGGTAGCGCCGATTTTCCACTCAAAGAGCTCAGCCATAACGAAAAATGCGTGAAAAAACACCATGCAAACTATGGCAAAGCCACGTAACTGGTCTATAAGATGAATTCGTTTATTGGTCGTTTCACTCATAAATTACTCCATTATTAAAGGAAGGTTTTGTAGTCTTCATAATTTTTACGCAAAAGAGAGGGGGTGTCAAGCCCGTAGGGGCATTTTGCGCTGCACTGACCACAGTTTAGGCAATCCTCAATCTTTTTCATTTTAGCCTGACCCTCTTCGGATAGGTGACCCTTAGTGGGTGAGCGACGAAGCAGCAGCGACATGCGAGCGCAATTGTTAATTTCAATACCCACGGGGCAGGGCATGCAGTAGCCACAGCCTCTGCAAAATTCACCCGATAACTGCTCTCTCTCTTTTTGAATGAAGGCCTCAATCTCATCGGTCATAATGGGTGGGTTATCGTTGTAGGATAAAAATTCATCTAATTCACTTTGGCGCTGAATACCCCAAATGGGTGCAACCTTGTATTGCGCTAAAAATGCATATGCTGCATTAGAGCGAGTGATAAGACCGCCTGCGAGCGCCTTCATGCAGATAAATCCAACGTCTTCTTTTTCGCAAAGATCGACCAAATCCTCTTCGGGTTTGCCTGCAAGATATGAGAAGGGGAATTGCAGTGTATCGTAAAGCCCCGATTTGACCGATTGTTCAGCAACGCTGAGTCGATGGTTGGTCATGCCTATAAAACGAATCATACCCTTCTTTTTTGCCTCGAGCATGGCTTCATACATGCCTGTGCCGTCACTTGGCATAGGGCAATAGTCAGGGTTGTGAAACTGATAAATATCGATATAATCGGTTTTTAAAAGTTCAAGGCTTGTGTGAAGCTGCTCCCAAAAGCCTTCGGGTGTGGTCGCATAGGTTTTTGTAGAGATAATGATATCTTTTCTCACGTCGGATAGAGCCAGACCCATTTTGTATTCGCTGTCGGTGTAGGAGCGAGCCGTGTCAAAATAGTTGATACCACCCTCATAAGCAGAGCGCAGTATTTTGCCTGCATCCTCGACCGATATGCGCTGAATAGGGAGCGCACCGAATCCGTTTTTGGTCACCTCAAGCTTTGTGCGACCTAAAATCAGCTTTTCCATTTTTTCTCCCCCTTAAAATAAGCTTTTTACGAATTGAGCCGAGCGCTCGATGGCAGATAGCTGGTCGTTTAACGAAAAATGCTCAATTACCATCGCACCCTCGTAGCCGTCAGCTATAATTCGTTTAATCCAATAGCCGAGGTTTAAATCCCCCTCGCCTACAGGCAAAGAATACATTTTTTCACCATCGATATTGTGGGTGTAGTTGTCGCTGGTGCTTTTAAAGCCTCTGTCTTTTAAATGAAGATGCACAATTTTATCCTTCAGCAGCTCATAGGCAGGGGCAATATCCTCTTTGCAGTAGCTAAAATTGCCGAGGTCAAAGGCAATGCCGAGCCCCTCAATTCTGTCGGTCAGTTCTTTTAACTGAGCTGTGTTGCAGCAGGGTGATAGACTATGGTCAAAATCCTCAACAGCAACGGTAATGCCTCTCTTTTTAGCCTCACAGCACATCTCGTTTAATCTATCGCACACCCCGTCAAACTGAGAGCAGGTAGCCTCATCAACTTTAAAAAATCCGGGTATGCAAAGCACCTTATTGCAATTAAATTTTTCAGCAATATCAAAGGCATAGCCGTATTTTTTTGCCGAAGCTTCGGCATCATCGTTTACAAAATCGAGGTCGGCGCAAACGCAGGATACACCGATTTCGCACTTGCAAAGCAACTCCTTAGCGCCCTTAATCTCAGGGTCAAGGCAGTTAATCTCAACAAGGTCAATACCCCATTTTTTGCAGAAGCGCAGCACCTCTTCAACCGATTTGTTGCTCTGCCTTGCGGCAGTATAAACGTGGTCAAAAAACACAGATAGATTTTTCATTCTCGCACCACCCTTTATTCGATAAAATCATTATATCCCTTTTGCGCAAATCATACAAGAGTTTATTGCAATTTTTAACTTGACTTAAGCGTTGGTTGAGGTTATCATTTTCACAGATATATATTAAGCAGGCATTATCCTATAAGTCGAACCCCTTGCCCTTGATATTAAAAATATTCTTAAAATACGAGGTATTGTTATGTCTAAAATGAAGCTTGATCACCTTACACTCGGCGTTTGCTACTACCCTGAGCATTGGCATGAATCTATGTGGAGAGCCGATTTAAAGCGCATGAAGGAGCTCGGTATAGAGGTTATCCGTATCGCAGAGTTTGCGTGGAACTTTTTTGAGCCTCACGAAGGCGAATTCACCTTTGATTTTTTTGATCGTTTTATGGATTTAACCGTTGAAGAGAATATTAAGGTTATCTTTTGCACTCCCTCTGCGACCCCTCCTGCATGGATGAGC
>JAZRMJ010000232.1:0-1228 GCA_045647445.1 Acutalibacteraceae bacterium
GCCAAACCGTCCTTGCTTTTGAGATAAGTCTGTCGGTCGCCGTTAAGGCCGATAACGACCGAGCTGCGCTCAAGTCGCACAAACCTGATATCAGAGCTCATTTAATCAACTCAACTTTTCGGGTGGATTATCAAGAATCAGCCAATCAATGACACGGTCGGTCGAACCTGAGTCACGGAATTCGAAGTTGCGCTCACAGAAGGGCTTGACCTTCTCTTGCTCACAGTCGTTGTTGACTATGGCGGTCATAAGTGACTCAAAATCGCCCACAATTTTGCCTGGCACAAAGCCCTCAAAGGGCTCATAAAAATCACGTGAAGAGATATACTGCTCAAGGTCGTAGGCATAAAATAGCATCGGTATGTTGAGAATAGAAGCCTCATAAACGACCGAAGAATAGTCGGTTATGAGCATATCGGTGATAAAGAGCAGGTCGTTTATCTCACGCTGCTCGGTGCAGTCGATGATAACATCCGAATACTCCTCGGGGATATGCACCTTGTTGTGCACGAAGGGGTGCATCTTAAAGATAAAGAGCGAATTGGTTTCTCGACACATCTGTGCGATGGTGGGAATGTCGAGCCTTTTCATCGGATAATGGCCCGACTTAGCGCCGTTACCTCTGAAGGTGGGTGCAAAGAGAATAACTCTTCTGCCAACCGCTTGAGGGATTTCGCCCAGCATACGCTCTCTGGTCTCGGTGCGATATTTGGGGTCAAAGAAGACGTCGGTGCGAGGCACACCGGTCGGGTATACCATATCGGGGGTCATACCAAAGGCCTCGCAATAAAAACGGGCGACATGGCTCGAGCTTGCAATGGCGTGGGTATAAACACGGTGATTGTCGTTGGTTACAAAGGGTCCTCCCGCCTTGCCTGTGCGGGAGAAGCCGACCGTCTTAAAGGCGCCGCAGGCGTGCCAAAGCTGAATAACCTTAACGCAGGGCTTATATTTACACTGTTTGACTGTGGGGTTAAAGTCATCAATAATAATGATGTCAGCTCTTGCCAGCAGATAGGGAGTGCGGAATTTATCCTTAAACTTGCGACGGGCACTGACATTGGGCTTGAAGCAAAAGCTGATTTTAAACTGCTTGTCCAGACCTCTTTCAACCATACGGTCATAGACGTTTTTCATATTGCCCGACAGCTCCGCACGGGAGTCGGAGGCAAAAAGAATACGGTTGCCCTTGTGACGGGCGAGAAGCTTTGTCACATTAAAAATGAGG
>JAZRMJ010000233.1:0-6823 GCA_045647445.1 Acutalibacteraceae bacterium
TAACCCATTAAAGCTGGAAAGAGCCTTATGGAGCACCGACCAATTTTCATTTCGGGTAGCAATAATCTTATTGTAATCAATAACTTTCAAAAGATTCTCGGTCAGGGCTGACATTTTTTTGAGAGGTAAAGCTTTGAATAAATAGTCGTTTTGTTTAAACGAGTCGTAATAATCCGAAGCGACTCCCTCAAAGCGACCTAAAATATGGCGCATTCGCTCTGCTGATAAGTCGGTCTCTAAGCCGTCTAAACGAGAGTCGGTCGAGAGATAGGCCCCGTCGGGAACACCGAAAAACTTTCGGCAGGAGTAGATGGTATCTATCCCCTCTATAGGCTTTTGAAAGAAAGCATGAATATTATCGAGTATTATATTGCCGTAGCGTTGCTTCAACGAAAGCACTGTTCCGTCGGTCAGCTGACCGTAGTAGTTGACAATATAAAGATACTCGCCTTCTTTTAGCTCGCAATCAAAATCGGGCAAAAAGTCGGCACCGATTGGGTAATTGGCATATTCTATGCCCTCAGTATCACACATGCCTGAAACAGAATCGCACAAAAAGTATGGCAGATAGAGCTTCTTGATGCCTTTTGCTTTACAAAGATAGGCAAGCGCATTACGAGCGGTATTAAGTTTTATTAGGCTTGAATGATAATCTAACCCTGAGAATTTTTCAAGCTCAAAGTATCCACCTATCTCCTTCATGCTCAGCGACCTCATTTTTAATATTTAAATTGCCGTGTTAATTGTACACCGGAATAATATCAAAGTCAAGCAATTGGCTGACTCGCTATTTTAAAAAAGTTTAAAATCAGCATTAAATCACTTGAGAAAATAAACAACTTGTGATATAACTATTTAGAGAAAAAACAAGGAGATTAAAGATATATGAAATTAGGTATTGTGGGATTGCCTAACGTAGGCAAATCAACCCTCTTTAACGCTATAACCAATGCAGGTGCTCAATCGGCTAACTACCCCTTCTGCACCATCGAGCCTAACGTTGGCATGGTATCTGTGCCCGATGCAAGACTCGATAAGCTCGCTGAGATGTATAACCCCGAAAAGTTCACCCCTGCTACCATTGAATTTGTTGACATTGCAGGTCTTGTTAAGGGTGCGTCTAAGGGAGAAGGGCTTGGCAACAAATTCCTCTCTCACATTCGTGAGGTTGACGCTGTTATTCACGTTGTGCGTTGCTTTGAGAGCACCGACATCATTCACGTTGACGGCTCGGTTGACCCTCTGCGTGATATTGAAACCATCAATCTTGAGCTCATATTCAGCGATATGGAGATGGTTCAGCGCCGTTGCGATAAGGCTACTAAGGCTGCTAAGGGTGATAAATCCTTTATAGCTGAGGTTGACTTTCTTAAAAGACTTTACGACCATCTCGAATCGGGCAAACCTGCTCGCTCAATAGATGCTAACGAAGCTGAGCAGGCTATTTTGGCCGACACTGCTCTGCTCTCTCTCAAACCCGTAATCTACGTTTGCAACATGAGTGAAGACGATTTTGCAAACGGCATTGAAAAGAGCAAAAACTATATGGCAGTTGCAAACTTGGCTAACGAGGAAAATGCAAAGTGCATACCCGTTTGCGCTGAGATGGAGGCTCAGATTGCCGATATGGATGCCGAAGAAAAGGCAATGTTTTTAGAAGAGCTCGGTCTTGAGCAATCAGGCCTTGACCGTGTTATTACCGAGAGCTATTCCCTGCTTGGTCTTATCTCATACCTGACAGCAGGTCAGCCTGAGGTTAGAGCATGGACCATTAAGAAAGGCACTAAGGCTCCTCAAGCGGCTGGCAAAATTCACTCTGACTTTGAGCGTGGCTTTATCAGAGCTGAGGTTATCGCTTTCGATGACCTGATGGCTTGCGGTACAATGGTTGCTGCTAAGGAAAAGGGTCTTGTTCGCAGCGAGGGCAAGGAATACGTTATGCAAGACGGAGATATAGTTCTGTTCAGATTCAACGTTTAATTAACAACAAAAGAGCGCATCTTAGCCAAACTTCTCATGTGAAGTGGCATAAGATGCGCTCTTAAATTTATGCTCAATCGTCTATTTCGGTTTTGGCATCAAGCACTGCACCTGTTACTGCATCTAGGGTGTAATCATACTCTGTCTCGCCTACTTTAAAGCTTATTTCATAGACAGCCTTGCCATCCTCGTTATCAAGCTCACATTCGATGTGTTTTGCGTTCTTTGAATCAATATTTGCGTGTTTAAATGTGGCATCCTTCGCCTCTTTTGCAGAGATAACGCCATCGGTTGTTGTGGCTTTGTCATCCCTATCGGTCTTTACAATGGTGCCATCAAGCGCATTTATATCGTATTCGTACTCAACAGAGTTATATACAAACTCCACCTCATAGAGCATCAAGCGGTCGTCGAAATCCATATCACATTTAAGCTTTTTGACCTGATTTTTCTGTGCACCGATGTCAGATAAGGCTATTTGCTCGGCTCTTTATGCGCCGATATAATTCTTTTGGCTGGGAGCACCTGAAGAATGCACCTTATCAACCTCTTTTTTCAGCGACGCTCTTATCAGATTAAGCTCATGGATTGAAAGCTTGCTGAGTTCATCGAAGGTGTATCTGTTATCCTTCTCGATGATTCGATTAATAAACTGAGCTCTGCCCAATCAATATCGGATATATTGTTGCTTTCACGCAATCGCATCATACAAAGGTTGCGTGTATTGGTCAATATCCACGCCATAGGCTTGCCTTGACTGCTGTATAGATTTGCTGATGTCCACATCTTAACAAAACAATCGTGCAAGACGTCTTGTGCGTCATGATGGTGCCCTAAAACAGATAAGGCATAGGCATATACCGATGCCCAACTGCATCATACAGTCTTTCAAGTGATGCAGTATCGCCCTCGGCAATTCCACTTAAATATTTATCAAGCAGGTCATTGTTACCGACATCTGCAGGTACCGTGCAGAATATAAGCATCGTTTCTTCTCCTTTCATATTGTTAATGCAACAAAGAGGGGGTTTATTGCATTTATTTTAATTTTTTATAAATCAGGTTTTATGTTAACTTAAAAAGCACGGCCTCGCGACCGTGCTTTTTAAATTAATTCTTAGATTTAATAAGCCCTAAAAGTGATACAGAAGCTATAAGAACCCCCATAACAACAAAGATACAAAGCCAGCTCTCGCCCGAAAGAGGTAAAACCTTATAGAAGTTATCAAAGGCTTTTTCGGTAAACATTTTGCCGAATATTTCAAACAATTGATCAAACATTCAAAATACCTCCTTATAGTCCCGCAAAGAGGGTCAGTATCATGCCACCTGCAATAACCGAGGCAATCTGACCCGATACATTAACACCAACAGCATGCATAAGAAGGAAGTTTTGATTATCCTCTTCAAGGCCCATTTTGTTGATAACACGAGCAGACATGGGGAATGCAGATATGCCTGCGGCACCAATCATGGGGTTAATCTTTTTGCGTGCAAAGATGTTGTAAATCTTTGCAACCATAACGCCACCAAAGGTATCGAAGATAAATGCTACAAGGCCGAGGGTTAGGATAATAAGGGTATCAATTCTGAGGAATTGCTCAGCCTTCATGCTGAATGCAACGGTGATACCAAGGAAGATGGTAATGAGGTTTGCAAGCACCTTTTGAGCAGTTTCCGAAAGGCTGTCGAGCACTCCGCAAACTCTGATAAGGTTACCAAACATTAAGAAGCCAACAAGCTCGATGCTTGAAGGAGCCACAAAGCCTGCAACGGCAGTAATAAGAATCGGGAAAAGAATCAAAACAATCTTTGGAACCTTCTTGGCCGTGTAATCCATGCGAATACGGCGCTCTTTTTTGGTGGTGCACATTTTGATAACAGGGGGCTGAATAATGGGCACAAGCGCCATATATGAATAGGCGGCAACCATGATAGCAGACAAATAGTTTGAATCAAACTTGTTTGCAACAACGATTGAGGTGGGGCCGTCTGCAGCACCGATAATGCCGATTGAAGCGGCATCCTTAACATCAAAGCCGAGAAGGGTTGCAACGCAGATGGTAAAGAATATGCCAAACTGGGCCGCAGCACCAAACATCATCAGCTTAGGATTGGTAAGCAGAGGCGTAAAGTCAATCATTGCACCGATACCGATAAAGAGCAACAGTGGGAAAAGCTCGGTCTTAATACCGGCATCAAACAGGGTTTCTAATGCGCTAAGGTGGGCACCGGGAAGGTTGACCATGATTGCACCAAAGCCCATGGGCAGAAGCAGAGTAGGCTCCATCTCGAACTTGATTGCCAAAAACACAAGCAACGCACCAACAGCAATCATAACAGCCTTTTGCCATGACATTTCATTAACTATATTGTCGATGATGACTTGCAAAAAAATTCCTCCTTTTTTGATAGAGAGTAAAAAAGAGACTTTTATCACGACCGTAAAGATGTGATAAAAGTCTCGCCTTTTAATACAACAGCGGGCATAAAGCCGTTTTGACGCCGTAGTAACGGTTAAACCGTTGGCTACTCCCTTTTATAGGTTTATTATAACCCAATTTAATTGGATTTGTCAACCATTTATTCAAGCTCGTTAAGCTTTTGAGCATCCTCAAAGACTACCTTCTTAACAAACTCGTCGATATGCATTGAACCGATATCACCCTTGCCACGCAAACGGACAGATACGGTGCCTGCTTCGACCTCGTTATCGCCCATAACGAGCATATAGGGGGTCTTTTCAAGCTGTGCTTCACGAATCTTGTAGCCAATCTTTTCGTTGCGAAGGTCGGCTGATACACGGATTCCTGCTGCCTTGAGCTTATCGGCAACAGCGTTTGTAGCCTCGTGATGACGCTCTGCTATGGGCAGAATACGAACCTGCTCAGGTGACATCCACAGAGGCAGTGCTCCTGCAAACTTCTCGATAATAAGAGCGAGTGAGCGCTCATAGCAGCCCAAAGAGGTGCGATGGATGATATAAGGACGACGCTTATTACCATCAACATCAACATATTCCATACCGAACTTTTCAGCAAGAAGCTGGTCGATTTGGATGGTGATGAGTGTATCCTCTTTGCCATATACGTTGCGAATTTGAATATCAAGCTTGGGACCGTAGAAGGCTGCTTCACCTATGCCGACTTCGTATTCGATGCCGAGGTCGTTAAGTATGCGCTCCATAGTAGACTGAGCCTCATCCCACTGCTCGTCGGTGCCGATATATTTCTCACGGTTGTTAGGATCCCACTGAGAAAAGCGATATGATACGTCATCGATAAGACCGATTTTTTCGAGCATGAAGGTAGCAAGCTCAAGACAGCCTCTAAACTCCTCTTCAAGCTGCTCAGGGCGAAGGATAAGGTGACCCTCAGAGATGGTAAACTGACGAACACGAATAAGGCCGTGCATCTCGCCTGAATCTTCGTTACGGAAGAGGGTTGAGGTTTCGCCAAGTCTCATAGGCAGGTCACGGTATGAGCGCATTCTGTTAAGGAACACCTGATATTGGAAGGGGCAGGTCATGGGGCGAAGTGCGAAGACC
Organism: Acutalibacteraceae bacterium; assembly: GCA_045647445.1. Taxonomy (GTDB): domain Bacteria; phylum Bacillota; class Clostridia; order Oscillospirales; family Acutalibacteraceae; genus RGIG2206. The sequence goes on from JAZRMJ010000233.1 coordinate 5,528, forward strand.
TCTTTATCTTTCTCTTCGTCGCCCATAACAAACATGCCGTCCTTATAATGATCCCAATGGCCTGAAATCTTATAGAGGTCGCTCTTTGCCATAAGAGGGGTCTTGGTCAAGAGATAGCCTCTGCGAGCCTCTTCATCCTCAACAAAGCGCTGAAGAATCTGAATAACCTTTGCGCCCTTGGGGAGCATGATAGGCAGACCCTGACCGATATGGTCAACGGTAGTAAAGAACTCTAGTTCTCTGCCGAGCTTGTTATGGTCACGCTTTTTGGCCTCTTCAAGCATTGCAAGGTGCTCTTCAAGCATAGATGCCTTGGGGAATGCGGTGCCGTAAACACGGCAAAGCTGTTGCTTTGATGCATCTGCTCTCCAATATGCACCGGTGCATTGGGTGAGCTTAACAGCCTTAACAGCGCCTGTAGACATAAGGTGGGGGCCAGCACAAAGGTCTACAAAATCGCCCTGCTCATAAATGGTGATGTTATCGCCCTTTGCAGCATGCTCAGCGATAAGTTCGAGCTTATATTGCTCGCCACGCTCAGACATAATCTGCTCTGCTTCGGCAGGGCTGACAGAGCGACGAACAAGCTCAATATCTTCTTTAGCAATCTTTTTGATTTCTGCCTCAAGAGCAACAAGGTCGTCGGGTGAGAAGGGCTTCTCCACATCAAAATCATAATAGAAGCCGTCTTCGGTTGCTGGGCCGATAGCAAGCTTAGAATTAGGATAAAGGCGCTTAACTGCTTGGGCTACCATGTGGGCTGCAGTGTGCCTAAAAATATGTTTGCCGTCTTTATCGTCAAAGGTGAGGATATCGAGATTGCAATCAGCATCAATAAGGGTTCGCAGATCGCAAACCTCACCGTTGATACGGCAACCACAGGCAGACTTAAAAAGGCCTGCACCGATATCTTTGGCGACCTGGGCAGCAGTTACGGGTGAATCGTACTCTCTAACGGTACCACCTTTAAGTGTAATCTTCATAACTATCATTTCCTTTCAAGGTGCTAAAGCATATAGCACCACAATTTATTTTTTAAAACAAAAAATGCTTCACCCCAAAAAAATTGGGATGAAGCATAATTACTCCACGGTTCCACCCAAATTGCCACAAAAAAGTGACCAACTTGATGCCTTTAACGCAGACTTGCGACACACCTTATTTCGGTGGCTCTCCGAGGTGGTTTTCGTTATATGCTGTCGGCAGGGTACTTTCAGCCTATGATACCCACTCTCTTTGCCGAGGATGCTTACAACTACTGTCCTCATCAACGATTTATTAAATGTTAACACCCTT
>JAZRMJ010000234.1:0-16457 GCA_045647445.1 Acutalibacteraceae bacterium
TCGGTCGAGGTTGACCCCGACGGTGCAAAGGCTTGCAAGGCTACCGTGCCTGATGCTCAGCTCTCTCTTGCCATCGGCAACAAGGGTCAAAACGTTCGCCTTGCAGCTAAGCTGACAAGTTGGAAAATCGACATCCGCCCCGAAAGCGGATTCTACGGAGAATAATTATTGGAGTTGATTTGAATTGAAGGAGAGAAAAATACCCATGCGCATGTGCTCGGGTTGCGGTGAAATGAAGCCTAAAAAAGAGCTTGTGCGCGTTGTGCGCAGCCCTGAGGGTGAGATTTCACTCGACCTAACCGGCAAAAAGAACGGTCGTGGTGCTTACATCTGTCGCAGCATCGATTGCCTTAAATTGGCTCGCAAAAATCGCAGAATAGATCGCTCCTTCGAGATTCAGATATCCGATGATATCTATAACCGTATGGAGGAGGAGATAGCCGGTGAATGACCGCGCAATATCTATGCTGGGGCTTGCTCGCAGAGCAGGAAAGCTTGAAGCAGGCTTTGAGCGCTGTGCGACTGCGATAAACTCAAAAAAAGCAAGGCTCGCACTAGTTTGCAGTGATATCTCCCCTAAAACTAAGAAGGAACTTGCATTTATCTGTGACAAACAGAAGGTGCCTTACATTGAGACCTCCTTCACCCTAATGCAGCTAACAAACGCTATCGGCTTTAAAGCCGGCCTGTGCGTTATTTGTGACGACGGTTTTGCGAAGCGTTTGATAGAGCTGCTCACCGATAACGGAAAGGATGATTGATTACATGCCTATGATGATTAAATATCGAGTTCACGAGGTTGCTAAGGACTTTGACGTTCAGAGCAAAGAGATTGTGAACATCTTAAAAGACCATTTTGAAGAACCTAAGAAGACCCAGTCACCTCTTGAGGAGGCTGAGCTCGACATTGTTTTTGAGGTAATGACTCAGAAAAATCAGGTTGAGAATTTTGATCGCTATTTTGCTCTTGGTGAGCAGGCTCGCGCAGAGCGCAAGGCTGCAGCCGACAAGGCAAAGGCTGACCGTGAGGCTGAACAGGCTCGCATAGCAGCAGAGCTTCGCGCCGCTGCAGCTGCTGCCGCAAAGCCTGCAAACAAAGATCAGAAGGCTCCCACTCAGCCTGCAAAACAAGAAAACAAGACAAGCGCTCCCACCCCTGCACCCACTCCTGCGCCTAAAAAGGAGAAGCAGAAGGGCCCGAGCGTTCAACCTACCCGTGGACCTCAGAAGGCTATCACCATCGATACTCGCACTGTTGACGTTCAGCTTGATCGCTACAACGACAAGTATGAGTCTATCGCTACCGACAGAGGCGTTAACACTGCTACCTCAGGCAAGCGTCAGCAGATTAAGCGCAGACCTCAGCAGAATATGAAGAAGGGCCCCAAGCGTGAGACTGAGGCTGATAAGCTTCGCAAGCTTCAGCTTGAGCGCATCAAGAAGATGCCCATTGAAATCACCGTTGGCGAGTCTATCACCGTTGGCGACCTCGCCGCAAAGATGAAGAAGACTGCCGCAGAGGTTATTAAGGAGCTCATGAAACTTGGCGTTATGGCTTCTGTTACTCAAGAAATCGATTATGATACTGCAGAAATCGTTGCAACCGAAATGGGTGCAAAGGTTGAGCGTGAGGTTGTAGTTACCATCGAAGAGCGCATTATGGACGATACTGAGGATACCGAGAGCAACCTCAAGCCTCGCGACCCCGTTGTTTGCGTTATGGGTCACGTTGACCACGGTAAGACCTCTATTCTCGATGCTATTCGCCGTGGTAATGTTGCCGACGGAGAAGCAGGTGGTATCACTCAGCACATTGGTGCATATCGTGTAAATCTTGATGGCAAAAACATTACCTTCCTCGACACCCCCGGTCACGCTGCCTTCACTGCTATGCGTGAGCGTGGTGCAAAGGCAACCGATATCGCAATCTTGGTTGTTGCAGCTGATGACGGCATCATGCCTCAGACCATTGAGGCTATCAACCACGCAAAGGCCGCTAAGGTTGAAATTATTGTTGCCATCAACAAGATGGATAAAGAAAGCGCAAACCCCGACCGTATTATGCAGCAGCTGACCGAGTACGAGCTCGTGCCCGAGGCTTGGGGCGGTGACGTAATCTGCGTGCCCGTTTCTGCAAAGACCCACGCCGGTATTGACGACCTGCTCGAAAACGTTCTGCTTGTTGCTGAAATGCTTGAGCTTAAGGCTAACCCCGACCGCCGCGCAGGTGGTACCGTTATTGAGGCAAGACTCGATAAGGGTCGTGGCCCTGTTGCTACTCTGCTCGTTCAGCGTGGTACCCTCAAGGTTGGAGACATTGTTGTTGCAGGCACCTCGGTTGGTAGAATTCGCGCTATGACCAACGAAAACGGTCGCAGACTTAAAGAAGCAGGCCCCTCCGTGCCTGTTGAGATAACCGGTCTTGACGAAGCTCCGAGCGCAGGTGATACCTTTGACGCAGTTTCTGATGAAAGACTTGCTCGTGAGCTCGTTGAGCAACGCAAGCACTCTGCTAAAGAAGAGGTTTGGAATGCCGCTCAGAAGGTTACCCTCGATAACCTCTTCTCACAAATGCAATCTAACGAGCTTAAAGACCTCAACATTATCGTTAAGGCCGACGTTCAGGGCTCGGTTGAGGCTGTTCGCCAGTCACTTGTAAAGCTCTCTAACGAAGAGGTTAGAGTTAACGTTATTCACGGTGCTGTTGGTGCTGTTAATGAATCAGACGTTATGCTCGCTAACACCTCGGGCGCTATCATAGTCGGCTTCAACGTTAGACCTGAGGTTGGCGCTCGCAACAACGCTGAGCGTGACGGTGTTGAAATCAGACTTTATCGTGTTATCTATGACTGCATCGAAGAAATTGAGGCAGCTATTAAGGGTATGCTCGCTCCTAAGACCCGTGAGGTTGAGCTCGGTCGCGCCGAGGTTCGTGAGGTTTATAAGATTTCGAGCGTTGGCACCATCTCAGGCAGCTATGTTCTTGAAGGTAAAATTGCACGAGCAAGCCTCATTCGTGTTGTTCGTGACGGTATCATCATTGCCGATGACCAGCTCTCTTCTTTGCGCCGCTTTAAGGATGACGTTAAAGAGGTTGCTCAGGGTTATGAATGTGGTATCGGTCTCGAAAAATTCAACGACCTCAAGGTGGGCGATATTTTTGAATCGTACATCATTGAGGAGTACAGAGAGGGTTAATCTGTATGGCAGGTTATAAAATAGACCGTCTTTCATCCGACATTCAGTTTCACATTTCGGATATAGTAAGAAATTCAAAAGATCCCAGGGTGAATTCAGCTATGCTGACCATTATGAGGGTTGATGTTACAAACGATCTTTCTTATGCGACCGTTTATGTTGGTGCGCTTGAGGGCTTTGAGGCTGCTAAGTCAGCCGTTAAGGCTCTCAAGAGTGCCTCAGGCTTTGTAAGACGTGAGCTTGGCAGCAGAGTTAAAATGCGCAAGGTACCTGAAATTCGCTTCGTTGCCGATGATTCATCTGAGCGTAGCGCTCACATCGCAAGCATTATTGACGGCTTTAAAAAGGATGAGAGCAATGACTGACATTAAAACGATTTGTGAGTATTTAAAAAGCAACGACAACTTTTTGATACTCATGCATGCATCCCCCGACGGTGATGCTGTCGGCTCGGGATATGCTCTGTGCCGTGCTCTTCGCCAGATGGGCAAAAAGGCTGATTGCCAATGCAGCGATATTATCCCTGCTCGCTACGGCTACATGCTCGAGGGAATTGAAAAAATCGGCCATGAGCCTGAGCATATTATAACCGTTGATATTGCTGACCCGAAGCTTCTGGGTAAACTGCGCGCTCAATACGCTGACCGAATTGAGGTTGCCATTGACCATCACGCTTCAAACGTTGGCTATGCTCCCCTCTCACTTGTAAGGAGTGAGGCTGCAGCTGCTTGCGAAGTCATTTTTGACATTATAAATCTGCTCGGCTGTGAGATTGATAAAAAGATTGCCGAGTGCCTTTTCACAGGCATTTCGACCGACACGGGTTGCTTTAAATTCTCTAACACAACGGCTAACACCCATCGCGTTGCCGCAAAGCTAATAGAGGCAGGCATTGATGCAGGCGAGATAAACCGAATCATGTTTGATACTAAAAGCTTCGCTCGACTCAATATTGAGCGTCAGGTTATTGAAAAAATCGAGATGCTCAATGAGGGCAAAATTGCTGTTATTCACGTGCCACTCAAGATGCAGGAGGACGTTTCACCCGATGAGCTTGAGGGTATTAACGCCCTTTCCCGTCAGATTGAGGGGGTTGTGATTGGCGTTACCATGCGCGAGAAGGATGAGAATAAATATAAGATTTCTGTGCGCACTCACGCTCCTATCGATGCCTCTGCTATATGCGCAAGGCTTGGTGGCGGTGGTCACATGAGAGCCGCAGGATGCGAAATCGCGCTACCCTTTAATGAGGCTAAAGAGAAAATTATTGCCGCCGCAAGAGAGGAATTATCTAAGTGACAGGATTTATTTTGCTCGATAAACCACAGTCGATGACCTCATTTGCAGCCGTAAAGCAGGTTAGCCGTCTTTTTGGCGAGAAACGAGCAGGACACACGGGCACTCTCGACCCTATGGCTACGGGCGTGCTACCGATACTTCTCGGCAGGTCAACTCGCCTTTGTGGAATGCTCCTTGAAGCAGATAAACGCTATGAGGCTGACATTTTGCTTGGCACCGTGACCGACACGGGTGATATTACGGGCAAGGTCATCACAACGAGTGACAAAGAGGTAAGCGATAGCGATATTGAGGCTGTGTTGCCCCAATTTAGAGGCAGTATAATGCAGACTCCACCCATCTATTCTGCTATTAAGCAAAATGGTGTGAGGCTGTATGAGCTCGCAAGACGAGGCGATGAGGCCGAAATCCCCTCTCGTGAGATTGAGATTAAGCTACTTGAGGTGCTATCTCGTGAGGGTAACATCGTTAAGGTTGACGTTATTTGCTCTAAGGGCACCTACATACGCTCGCTCGCTGAGGATATCGGCAAAGCGCTCGGTTGTGGTGCTACTTTAAGCGCACTTCGTCGCACTGCTACGGGTGGTTTTGATATTTCGCAATGCGTGACCATCGAAGAGCTTAAGGCTAACCCACAAGCCTTTTTAGCCGATGCAGGTCGATGCGTTGAGCATTTATTAAGCGTTGTGGTTACTGATAATCAGCGCAAACGCTTTTTGCATGGTGGTGACCTATTCATTGACCGTATTAACGGTGGTGAAAAGATCAGCGAAGGTGATGCTTGCAGAGTTTATGACCACGCCGGTCAGCTTTTGGGTATTGCCGATGCAAAGGGCGATTCATTGATGGTTAGATGTTTGATTTTTGAGGGTGATGTGAGTGAAGGTTAACGACAGTCTGTTTAAATTAGACGGCTGTATTGCTGCTTTGGGCACCTTTGATGGTGTGCATCACGGTCATCGCGCTGTCATAAAAACTGCACTCATGCATCAAGCACCGGTAGTTGTTGTTACAAGCAAGCAAAACCCACGCCACATATTAAAGGGTAGCTGTGGCAGAATTATCTCGCATAGGCTTTGCGATGAGATTTTTAAAAAAATGGGTGTGAGTGCTGTTATAAGACTCGATTTTAACAGCATTTGCAACATGGAGCCGAGCCAATACCTCGATATGCTTTGCGATAAATTGGGTGCTGTTGGATTTGTTTGTGGCTTTAACTTCAGGTTTGGCAAGGATGCAAAAGGCGATACCGAATTTTTGAATAGGTATTGCTCCGATAAGGGTCTTTTGCTCGATGTTTGTGATAGCGTTAACATTGATAATAAGCCGGTTTCATCCACTCGAATTAGAGAAGCGCTCGCTCTCGGTGATATAGATACGGCAAACAATCTACTCGGTGACCCATATCGCATAGATTTTGAGGTTAGCCATGGTGATGCTCGTGGCAGAAGCATGGGATATCCCACCATCAATCAGCGATTTAGCAGTGATTACACCTTGCCGAGATTTGGCGTTTATGCTTCAGTTGTGACCTTGGGTGATATGAAATACGCTGCTGTGACAAACATCGGTAAAAAGCCGACCTTTGGTGCCGACTATGTGGCGGCAGAGACCAATATTTGCGACTTTGACGGTGATATATACGGTACTACACCTATTGTGGAGCCGATAAAATTCATTCGTGATGAAATGAAATTCGACTCTGTTGAGGCTTTGACTGAGCAAATAAAGCTCGACAGGCAAAAGAGCATTGAATTAATAAATCAATATAATTTGATATAAAAAAACCGACCAATGGTCGGTTTTTTTAGTTTATTTAAGTTTTGCTTCTAGTCGGCAAATGGGCACACCCATTGCTGTAAAGCGTGATTCATATTCGGTCATTATGTTGCCCTCAAAGCCACTATTGGCAAGGTCGAAGGTAACGTTTGAGAGTTTAAAGTTGCACTGCTCAAACTGCTCAATCGAATAATCAAAGAAGGGTCTGTTATCGGTCTTTTGATAAATGACAGCATCTTCGGTCATAAGCTCTCGATATATCTTTAAAAAGCGCTCATTGGTCAAGCGATGAGATGCATATTTCTTTTTTGGGAATGGGCAGGAGAAGTTAAGATAAATAAGCTCTACGCTGTTTGCAGGGATAAGGCGAGTGAGATACTCTGCGTTGGCATTGATAAAGAGCACGTTAGTTATGCCCTCTGCCTGGGCTGCCTCTGCTGCTGTAACGATAACGTTGGCGCAATACTCAACAGCAATATAGTTAATCTCGGGATGGAGTTTTGCAAGCTTTGTGATAAATCCACCCTTGCCACAGCCGACCTCCATATGCAGAGGAGCTTTTCTGCCAAAATAGGTCTCAATATCGATATAGGATTTTTCAGTGTCATCCTCAAAATTCAAATTCTCTGTGAGATAGATAATCATATTTTTTCGAGCGCTTTGGTCAAGCCTTTGCTCAAGATACTTCTTTTTTCTCATTCTCATTTGGAATTCACACTTTCTGTCGGTTGATAGGGTTTTGTTGGTTGATCGCTGACAAGCACACCCAACACGATATATCTGTAGCGCTTATCGTTAATGCAGGTGCTGAGGGTAACGATTTTATCCTTTTCGGTCACCTTGACACCATCTCTAACATTGTTTATCTTGTTTTTTGGGTTAAGGGAATCGGCAATATACTGCTCTCTGCCCTCTTTGGTAGAAAAGTCATATTTGTTTAAAATATGAGCGCTGCCTGTTTTATAGGCTGAGAAGATACGGTAGGTCTTTTTGCGACCCTCTGTGTAGATATAAATATACTCATTGCTCTCAAAAAAGGTTTTATCCTTAAACCTATGGAGTGAGCCAAACATTGAGCCGTTTCGCATATTGTGACCATATATGAGGGTGTTGGGGTCTTTAAAATCGTTGCTGTTTTGACGCTGAATATATATTGAGCCGTTAATATTTTCCTTTCGGTCAATGGTGTGGGTCAGGTAGTAATCGTTTGAGTCAGACTTGCTGCTTTGCAAAATCGGGTAATCGACGAGGGTACCCGGTACCGTTATCCACCCACAAACGTCGGGGTTGCGCTTTTTTAAGGAAGCCAAATCAATAGGCATATCGGCATATTCTATCGCACTTTGCGACTTTGTCGAGGATATAGCTGAGCTTATAGACTTATCGGGTGACTTATCTTTAGGGTGTGGGGCTAAAAGGCTTATAACCAATATTAATAACATCAAGATAACTGCGCATACAGTTAAAACAAGGGATTTGAATTCTTTAAACAGCCTTTGCATTGCTCTACCCCCCTCTTTTTAATCTTACCGAATAAGTCTAACCCATTATAAGCGAGATGTCAACCGATTATTAATTATAGCCGAATTTGTCTTAACACGACACACTTTTACAAATAAATGCTATTGACTAAAAGGCTGTTTGCAGTTAAAATATATACACGGCTAGACGCCACTAAATATGATAATTAGCGAAAGGAAGACGCTTAACATGGCTGATAAAATTGCAAGCATTAACGAACAAGGTGAATACGACCCTTATATCCTCTCTTTGACCGATGAGGACGGCAAGGAATACAACTTTGAGGTACTCGACGATATCGATTATGAAGATGGCAGATACATGGCTCTGCAACCCGTTCATGAGGATGCTGAGGCTGTTCTAGCTGACAGTGGTGAGCTCGTAATACTCAAGGTAGTTACTGAAGAGGATGGCGATGAGGCACTTATCGAAATCGAGGACGATGACGAGTATGAGGACGTTGCGGCAATATTTGCTGACCGTTTGCAGGATTTTTTTGAGATAGACGACCAATAATAATATCGCCTGCTCTGTGCGCGCACTAAATTGCTCTTTATAACCCTACAACCTTTATTTAAGGGAGCCAGCCTCCGACGGCAGGTTTGCAGACCTCCCGTCTTTTGGCGGACGAAGGGAGCGCGAAACCGTTGGGATGGCACCCACCTGCTGTACCGCAGGTTATCAACGAGTGATGTACGGCAGGGCGGGTATCTGCTTTAAGCTTTAAACCACAGCATTTGCTGTGGTTTTTTGTTTTGCTTTTGGGCAGACTAAACTCAGGTGATTTGTTTGGCAAAAGGTCAAAAGCTTTTAAAGCTATGTGGTGGCGCCTTAATTGGTGTTATAAATGGATTGCTCGGTGCAGGTGGCGGTATGCTTGCCGTGCCTGTGCTAAAGCGATTGGGGCTTGAGCAGAAAAACGCCCATGCCACCTCAATTGCCGTTATATGGCCGCTATCGGCTGTGAGTGCTGCGGCATATCTTTTAAGAGGAAATGTGGAGTTTTCGGCTGCCATGCCTTATCTTTTACCAGGTGCATTGGGTGCTGTAATAGGGGCTTGGGCGTTAGGCAGAATACCCGATAAATGGCTGCGCAGAATATTCGGCATATTCATGATATGGGCAGGCATACGCCTGTTCACACGCTGATGTGGCGATTTGTTGCCGCTATGCTGTCGGGCGTTGCAGGTGCGCTCGGAATAGGCGGCGGCGGAATACTGATAATTTACCTTGCGATGATTGCAAGCATTGGTCAGCTTGAAGCACAAGGGATAAATTTGCTATTCTTTTTACCCTGCGGTGCAGTTGCACTTATTATACACGCAATAAAAAAACGGATAGACTACAAAAGCGCGTTTTTGTTGATGCTTGGCGGTGTGCCCGGTGCGGTTTTGGGATTCATAATTGCCGGATATATCGGCAGTGGTTGGTTGGGCAAGTTGTTTGCAGTGCTGTTGATAATTATGGGCGCAAAAAGCCTGCTTTTTAAGGAAAAGGCCTGAATGAGGTTAGGCAAGTATGCTCTGTTAGGTCGGTGGTGCCGAGGGGTATTTTCTTGTAAAGTTACAGCTTTGTTACCAATTCGTAAAATACAGCCCTCTGTCGGGGACAGAGGGCTGCATGGGGTTTTATTCGGTTGGTTCTCAGCCTCTGTCACAACCGTGTTAGATTCAAGACAGAAAGAACACAAGCGATTACACAAATAATGACAAAAATCACTATAAGCGCAAGCACTCCACGAAGTATAGGCTTCTTGCTCATTACACAACTCCTATCTCATATCTAACTGTTCGGGTGAAACACATCTTGTCTCATTCACAAGAGTCGGATGCTATCTTTTTTACGCCGGTTTTTGTAACCCAATCATATATCGTGCAGCCGTTTTTACTAAACAACGAAGCAATGAAAGGCACACAATATACATACCTCGAAAACACCTTTAGAATATTTCTTATTACAATGCGTGCTTGTATCATTCGCTTTGAATCATAACAAACTTTAATTTTTAGTATCATTTTTCCGGGTGTTTTTTTGATGGGTAACAATTCAAAAATGGAATAGTATAACACTTCGATCCCAAAACACACCGCCAAAACAACCCATTCTACATATTCTTGTCCATATGATTCAGTGGAAGAAAACAATCGTATCAATTCTGACAAGGGATTAAACAAAAACGTCATCACTACGAATGGAGCCACTTGCTGATCATAAGCATCGGCAAATACATTTATTATGAGCCAAGCGCAAGCCGTGAATGAAATAATAAAAACAAAAATATAGTCAATAATTGCGGCGAGCGCTCGCTCTATAAACGTACTGTTTTTCATAAAACCCTCCTTGTAAAGTCCAAAAGTGTATGAGCTATATTCATCCGCAGCCTTATGGACTTTTAATAAATATATGTTATGCCGTAATGTACAGGTACTCTTTTAAGCCTATATTATCACGGCAGACTAACTATGTAAAGTTACAGCTTTGTTACCGTTTCGGAATAAATACCACCCGTATAACCGGTGGATTCCGTTATACAAAAAGACTGACAGCTAACGAGCTGTCAGGCTTTTTTCACTTTATCAGGTCTTTTGCGAATTTGAGAAGCAGCTCAGTTCGGTTGAGGCACTCCCCTTCTGCTACGGCGCTAAATAGTCGGTCGAGCATAGCTCCTATGGCTTTGCCTTTAGGAAGTCCGATTGAGGCAAGCAGAGTGCCGTCTATGGCTAACTGTGAGCGACTCAGACATGCATCATTATCTATAAGCATTGCAAGCCTGCTCTGCATGATGAGTGCAGAGGGGTTATCGCAGACAACTGCTGTGATTATTGCTGAGTTTAGTCGCTCAAGGCCCATTTGGTCTGCAAGGTGAGCTATATCGGTTAGAGACAGATTGCCTTCAAGCGTGATAATTTTTGCGTAATCTAACCCTTCGGTCACCTGATAGCGTGAGCATTTAAGCCTTTTTGTGACAGTAATAATATCGGTGCTCGGTGAAGATGATGCCACTGATATAAGCACTGCGAGCCGTATAATTGGGTCTTCGGGGGCTAGGGCCATATAATTTAAGGCTGAGTTATATTTTGCTCTGTCAAGCTCGGGGATTAGGTGAAACATAACCTCGGCAAAGTCGAGCATAATCCCTTTTGAAGCCTTGCCGCAAAGCAGTTTGAACAGCTCCTCACGGATTCGCTCAGCTGAAATTTTATCTAAAAGTGTATACATAGAATGTATGGCATCGGCAGTAGACGGGGCAATATCAAAATCGAGCACAGAGGCAAAACGGAGCGCTCTGAGTATTCGTAGTGCATCTTCGTTAAATCGCTTCTCAGGAGCTCCTACGCATCGAATAATGCAATTGTCGATATCGTTTTTGCCGTTATATATATCGACTATTTCGCCATCAGATGACATTGCCATTGCGTTAACAGTGAAATCTCTGCGAGCTAAATCCTCACTGAGATTGGGGGTGAAGCTGACTGATTCAGGTCTGCGGCTATCTTTATACTCACCGTCGATGCGGTAGGTAGTTATCTCGACTCCGCCTATATCGGTTAGGACGGTAATGGTCCCATGCTTTAAGCCTGTTTCAATTACTCGGCAATCTGCAAAAACAGCTTGCATTTGCTCCGGAAGGGCTGCGGTTGTAAGGTCATAGTCATGTGGAGTTTTGCCCATAATGGTATCACGCACACAGCCACCCACCAGATAACATTCGTAGCCTGACGAATTCAAAGCCAGCATGATTGCTTTAATCTCATTTGGTATCATCGCTCACCCTCCTCTCGTTTAATAGGTTAAGAAAAATATATCAAATATAGCTGTTGTTGTCAAGAAAGCGACAGATAGAAAATGACCCTGATGAAGGATTCATCAGGGTCATTGATTTTAGCTTACAGAAGCTCGATAATTGCCATCTCTGCAGCATCACCACGGCGGGGGCCGATCTTGGTGATACGAGTATATCCACCGTTACGGTCAGAATACTTGGGTGCAATTTCATCAAACAGCTTCTTAGCAACTTCCTTCTTGGTAACAAAGGCCAAAACCTGACGCTTTGCGTTAAGATCGTTGCTCTTAGCAATGGTTATATATTTCTCGGCTACTGCGCGAACCTCTTTAGCTCTGGTAACGGTGGTCTCAATCTTACCGTTTTCGAAAAGGTAAGTTACCAATCCGCGGAGCATCGACATTCTATGGTCGCTGGTTCTGCCGAGCTTTCTGGTACCTGGCATGTGATTTCACTCCTTGATACTAAAGTACATCAACTGACGTCCTATATTTGGACTTATTCGTCCTCTTCACTCAGACCGAAGCCGAGGCTTGCAAGCTTTGCAACTACCTCTTCAAGAGACTTTCTGCCAAGGTTACGAACCTTCATCATCTCTTCTTCAGTCTTGCTTATAAGATCCTCAACTGTGTTGATACCCGCACGCTTGAGGCAGTTGAAGCTACGAACAGAAAGATCAAGCTCTTCAATGGTCATCATAAGAACCTTCTCTTGACCCTTATCGTCTTTTTCAACCATAATCTCGCCGCTATATGCGTCACCATTGAGGTCTACGAACAGATTAAGATGCTCGGTGATAACCTTTGCAGCAAGTGACACAGCCTCTTTGGCGGTGCAGGTGCCGTCGGTCCAAACCTCGATGATAAGCTTGTCAAGGTCAGTTACCTGACCTACGCGGGTGTTGTCAACTGTATAGTTGACCTTAAGCACAGGTGTATAGATGGAATCGACAGGAATGAGGCCAACTACTGTTTGAGCAGGCTTGTTGCGATCTGCAGGCACATAGCCGCGACCCTTATCAAGCACAAGCTCCATAAACAGCTTGCCGCCATCTGCTACAGTGGCGATGTGAAGGTCAGGATTGAGAACCTCTACCTCAGCGTCTGCCTTGATAGAAGCACCGGTGACCTCACAGGGGCCCTCTGCCTCGATATATACTGTCTTAGGTCCGTCGCAATGAAGTTTTGCGTTAAGACCCTTGATGTTCAGAACTATCTCGGTAACATCCTCTTTGACTCCGGGAATGGTGGAGAACTCATGTACTACACCGTCAATCTTGATAGAGGTGCATGCTACACCGGGCAGTGAGGAGAGTAATACTCTGCGCAAACTGTTACCAAGGGTAGTGCCGTATCCACGCTCAAGCGGCTCTATGACAAATTTGCCATAGCTGCCTTCGGGGCCATCCTCTACTTCGATTCTGGGCTTCTCGATTTCGATCATTCAAAACCCTCCTAATTATTGTGTGGTCAGACCGATTACTTAGAGTAGAACTCAACGATGAGCTGCTCCTCGATCGGTGCATCAATCTCTTCACGGTTGGGAAGATTAACGACCTTTGCTTCAAGAGTCTCCTTGTTTGCATCGAGCCATGCAGGTACGGGACGTGCGCTGTTAGCTTCGATGACTTCCTTAATCTTGACGCTGTCGCGGCTTGCGCTCTTGATTGCAATCACATCGCCTGCCTTAATGAGGATAGAAGGAACGTTTACCTTCTTGCCATTAAGGGTGAAGTGGTTGTGTACGACAAGCTGTCTTGCTTCGGCACGGGAGTTAGCCCAACCAAGACGATATACGATGTTGTCGAGACGGCTCTCAAGAATGCGAAGCAGGTTCTCACCAGTAACGCCAGTCTTCTTCTCTGCCATCTCAAAATAATGATGGAACTGACCCTCCTGAACACCGTAATAACGGCGTGCCTTCTGCTTTGCACGAAGCTGAAGGCCATATTCAGAGGTCTTCTTTCTGCCTTTGCCATGCTGACCGGGAACAAAGTTGCGATCAATCATGGGGCACTTTTCAGAATAACATTTTGCGCCCTTGAGGAAAAGCTTTTCGCCCTCACGGCGGCAAAGTTTACATACCGGACCGGTATATCTAGCCATTTTTCAGCACCTCCAAATAATTATACGCGGCGTCTCTTGGGCGGACGGCAACCATTGTGAGGAATGGGGGTTACATCTTTAATCATAGTAACCTCAAGACCTACAGTCTGCAGAGCGCGAATTGCAGCCTCACGGCCTGAACCGGGGCCCTTTACATAAACCTCAACGCTCTTAAGACCATGCTCCATTGCTGCCTTAGCGGCAGTCTCTGCAGCAGACTGTGCTGCAAAGGGAGTTGACTTTCTGGAGCCTCTGAAACCAAGCTCACCGGCAGATGCCCATGACAGAGCGTTGCCCTGTACATCAGTAATGGTAACAATTGTGTTGTTGAAGGTAGACTGAATATGGACTGCGCCTTTTTCAATGTTCTTTTTCTCGCGGCGACGGCGAGTAGTAACCTTTTTCTGTGCCATAACTATCTTCCTCCTATCTTACTTCTTCTTGTTAGCGATGGTCTTCTTGGGACCCTTACGAGTACGGGCGTTGGTCTTTGAACGCTGACCTCGTACGGGAAGGTTCTTACGATGACGAAGGCCACGGTAGCAGCCAATCTCAACAAGGCGCTTAATGTCGAAAGCTACTGCACGACGAAGGTCACCCTCGATCTGCAGATTCTTTTCGATATAATCACGCAGTTTGGAAATATCATCCTCAGTGAGATCCTTAACTCTGGTATCGGGGTTTACACCGGTAGCAGCAAGGATATCGTTGGATGTTTTGCGGCCAATGCCGTAAATATAAGTCAATCCAATTTCGACCCGCTTTTCTCTAGGCAGGTCAACACCAGCAATACGTGCCATGTGTTTATTGCACCTCCATTAAATGCTGTCAGGAATTAACCCTGACGCTGCTTGTGCTTGGGATTCTCGCAGATGACCATGATGCGGCCCTTGCGCTTAATTACCTTGCACTTATCGCAAATCTTTTTGACAGAAGGTCTGACTTTCATTATGAATACCTCCTAAAAATAAATCATGCTTTATTTACTTACTTGGTTCGCCAGGTTATGCGACCCTTGGTAAGATCATAGGGTGACATTTCTACGACCACTTTGTCTCCCGGTAGGATGCGTATAAAGTTCATACGCAATTTGCCCGAGATGTGTGTGAGTATTTGATGTCCGTTGTCAAGCTCAACCTTGAATGTTGCATTCGGCAGAGCTTCCACAACTGTGCCTTCAAGCTCAATCATATCCTGCTTGGACATGAAACAACCTCCCTATAGGTCTGTGGTTAACAGTAGGTTTAATGCCCTACGCAATCCACGGTCGGTAGCCATTTCGCTGATGTTCAGTCGATGAGCTGTAACTTGTACGTGCTTCAGGTTTTTGGTCTTGGGTCGGTCTAGTGGTCGGCTTTTTCCGTCTGCTAAGGTTATTTGACCATTAGCTGAGTTTAACACCACCATAAGCTGACCCTTGTCTCTGCCCGCAAGACAGAGCACCACCTGTCCGATCTCTATGGGCACTTAGATACCTCCCGTCAGCATTCAGTCATGATAACGGGCCCGTCGGCGGTGATTGCGACGGTGTGCTCAAAGTGAGCGGATAGTTTGCCGTCGGTTGTTTTGACTGTCCAACCATCCGGCATGACATTTACCTGTGCCTGCCCGAGATTAATCATCGGTTCAATGGCGATGGTCATGCCCGGTACGAGACGTACGCCTCGACCCGGTCTCCCATAATTGGGAACTTCAGGCGCTTCATGAAGGCTCGCGCCTACTCCGTGGCCCACAAATTCGCGAACCACCGAGTACCCGCGCGCCTCGACATACTGCTGTACTGCCAAACCTATATCGCCGACTCTGTTGCCGTTTTGGGCTGCTTTGATTCCCTCATAAAGCGACTCCCTGGTTGTATCCATAAGACGCCTTGCTTCATAAGAAATATCTCCACAAGCGAAGGTGGCAGCATTATCGCCATGATAGCCGTTGATGGTAGCACCTAAATCGATGCTGACTATATCACCGGCTCTGAGTACTCGCTTTTTACTTGGTATGCCGTGAATTACCTCGTCATTTATTGATATACATGCCGTTGCCGGAAATCCGTTATAATTAAGGAAGTTAGGCTTAGCACCCTGAGAAATGATATAATCGTAAGCGATTTTATCTATCTGAGCCGTGGTTATACCCGGCTCGACTGCCTCACCTGCCACACGTAGTGCTCCGGCAGCTATTCTGCAAGCTTCACGCATGAGGTTTAGCTCACGTGTAGTCTTGAGAACGATCATGTTTATCACCGTTTCTCCGCACTGATTAATATGGCCTTGTGCTGTGCGGTGCACAATAACTCAATTAGTCGTTAAGGGCTGCAAGGGTAAGCGCTGTAGTATCAGCAACCTGCTCCTGACCTTCAACCAATCTAAGCTTGCCGGCCTTTTCATAGTAGCCCTTGAGGGGTTCGGTCTGCTCATGATAGACGCGAAGTCTCTCAATAACGGTTTCGGGAGCATCATCCTTACGCTGGATAAGCTCTTCGCCACAAGCATCACAGATGCCATCCTTAGCGGGCTTTTTATACTCAATGTGGTAGCTTGCGCCACATTTTGAACAAACGCGACGGCCAGACATTCTGGCAGCTATTCTCTCATCGGGTACCTCGATAGATACGACGCGGTCAATGACTACGCCCATAGCATCGAGAGCCTCTGCCTGAGGAATGGTGCGGGGAAAACCATCGAGGATGAAGCCGTTTTTGCAATCATCCTGAGCAAGACGCTCCTTAATAATGCCGATAACGACATCATCGGGAACAAGCTCGCCTGCATCCA
>JAZRMJ010000235.1:0-2410 GCA_045647445.1 Acutalibacteraceae bacterium
CGACTTCCATCAAGAGACAGATGGGTACAGAATACAGAGTAAAGATTGATGATAAGGCTTACACACCTCAGGAAATTTCCGCAATGATTCTTCAGAAGCTGAAGGCTGATGCAGAAAGCTATCTCGGAACAAAGGTTTATGAGGCTGTCATCACAGTTCCCGCATACTTCACAGACGCTCAGCGTCAGGCTACAAAGGATGCAGGTAAGATTGCAGGTCTTGAAGTAAAGAGAATCATCAACGAGCCCACAGCAGCTGCGCTTGCTTACGGTATTGACAAGGAAAATGACCAGAAGGTTATGGTTTATGACCTTGGCGGCGGTACCTTCGACGTTTCAATCATCGAAATGGGTGACGGTGTTCAGGAGGTTCTTGCAACTGCAGGTAACAACCGTCTTGGCGGTGACGACTTTGACAAGCGCGTTATGGATTATATCTGCGCTACCTTTAAGCAGGAGAGCGGTATAGACCTTTCAGGCGATAAGATGGCTATGCAGCGTGTTAAGGAAGCAGCTGAGAAGGCAAAAATCGACCTTTCAGGTATGACCACTGCCGACATCAATCTGCCCTTCATTACTGCTGATGCTACCGGCCCCAAGCATTTTGAGACCACCATCACCCGTGCTAAGTTTAACGAGCTGACCAGTGATCTTGTTGAGCAGACTATGGTCCCCGTTCGTCAGGCTCTCTCCGATGCAGGTCTTAAGGCCGGCGATATCAACAAGGTGCTTATGGTTGGTGGTTCAACCCGTATACCTGCCGTTCAAGAGGCTGTTAAGCAGTTTATGGGCAAGGAGCCCTTCAAGGGCATCAACCCCGATGAGTGCGTTGCTGTAGGTGCTGCAATTCAGGGTGGTGTTCTTGGCGGTGACGTTAAGGGTCTTCTCCTTCTTGACGTTACTCCCCTTTCACTCGGTATCGAAACCATGGGTGGTGTTTGCACCAAGGTTATCGACCGCAACACCACAATTCCCACCAAGAAGAGCCAGATATTCTCTACCGCTGCAGACGGTCAGACCTCTGTTGAGGTTCACGTGCTTCAGGGTGAGCGTGAATTCGCTCGCGATAACAAGACCCTCGGCATGTTCCACCTTGACGGTATTGCTCCTGCTCCCCGTGGTATCCCCCAGATTGAGGTTACCTTCGACATTGATGCCAACGGCATAGTTAACGTTTCGGCTAAGGACCTCGGCACCGGTAAGGAGCAAAACATCACCATCACCTCTAACACCAACATGTCTAAAGACGACATTGACCGTGCTGTTAAAGAGGCTGAGCAGTATGCCGCTGAGGATAAGAAGCGCCGTGAAGAGGTTGATGCTATTAACGCTGCTGACCAGCTCGTTTACACCACCGAGAAGATGCTCACCGATATGGGCGATAAGCTCTCTGACACCGAAAAGAGCGACATTCAGACCTCTCTTGATGCACTCAAAAAGCAGATTGCCGACAAGAATCTTGATGGCATCAAGTCTGCTCAGGAGGAGCTCCAAAAGAAGGTATACGCCGTATCTGAGAAGGTTTATAAGGCTGCTCAGGAGGCTCAGGCTGCTCAGGGTGGTGCCGATGCAGGCGCTCAGCAACCCGACGGCAACGTTTATGACGGCGATTTTAACGACGTTGGCGAAGACAAGTAATTTAATTTAAAAATTCTGCTTGGGGGTGCCCGCAAGGTGCATCCCCATGCTTTGCGATAAGAGGTGAACCCCTTGGCAGATAAAAGAGACTATTATGAAGTGCTCGGTGTTGACAAATCAGCATCAGACGATGAAATAAAAAAAGCCTATCGTAAAATGGCTAAAAAGTATCACCCCGACCTTAACCCCGGCGACGCTGCAGCTGAAGCCAACTTTAAAGAGGTCAACGAGGCTTATGAGGTGCTCAGCGACAGCGATAAAAAAGCTCGCTACGACCAGTTTGGTCACGCAGGTGTTGACCCCAACTTTGGCGCAGGTGGCGGTGGCTACGGTGGTTACGGCAGCAGCCCCTTCGGTGGTGGCTTCGACGTTGACCTTGGCGATATCTTTGGCAGTATATTTGGTGGTGGCGGTTCAAGACGCGCTAACCCCAACGCGCCACGCAGAGGCAGAGACGTGCAGACTACCGTTGGCGTCGAATTCACCGAGGCTGCTAAGGGCTGTCAAAAGGCTGTTAAAGCTCAAATTATCGATAACTGCTCAACCTGTGGCGGCTCAGGCTGTAAGGCAGGCACCTCACCTAGCTCCTGCCCCATATGTAAGGGCACGGGCAGTGTGACCTCTGTTCAGCGCACCCCCTTCGGTCAGATACAAACTCAGCGAGCTTGCGACCGATGTGGTGGCACAGGTAAATTCATTGAGCAGCCATGTGAGACCTGCTCAGGTAAGGGCAAGGTGCGCCGCACAAAAGAGGTTCAGGTTGACATACCTGC
>JAZRMJ010000236.1:0-1053 GCA_045647445.1 Acutalibacteraceae bacterium
ATTGTCGACCGATGCGGCGATAATCTCGAGAATTTGCTCAACGAGGTCGACAAGTTGTGTGACTATGTGGGTAGCGGAGCGGCTGTGACAATGAATGATGTCGAGCTTATCTGTTCACGTACCGCAGAGGCATCCTCCTTCGCATTGGCGGACGCAGTTTGCGGTGGAAACTGTGACCTTGCTATGTCGCTGTGTGCCGACCTGTTCGAGCTTCGCACCGAGCCGTTGTTTATGCTCAGTGCTCTCTCAAGCGTTTTTGTAGATATCTACCGTGTTAAATTGGGCGAAGCCGAGGGAATAAGAACCGATGCCCTAGCCGAGCGCTTCAGCTACGGCAAAACAGCCTTCAAGCTTCGAAAGGCGGCGCAGACAGGACGAAGAATGTCTCAGCGCTCGGCCCAAAAGGCACTCGAGATAATCCGCACCACCGATTTGTCACTCAAAACCTCACGCACCGAGCCCCGTGTGCTTATCGAGCGCACCATCGTCGAGCTGGTACGCACCGTCACGGGGGCCCAGCTATGATAACCTTGCGTCAGGCGGTGGTCGTCGAGGGCAAGTATGACAAGATAAAGCTTTCAAATTTTATTGATGCGCTGATTATTGTCACCGACGGCTTCGGCGTTTTTAAGGATAAAGAGAAGCTCGAGCTTATTCGCCTGATGGCAAAAAAGCGAGGCATTATTTTGATGACCGACTCAGATAGCGCAGGCTTTATCATCCGCAACTACTTGTCTGACGCCGTCAAAGAGGGCGAGGTCATCCATGTATATGTGCCCGAGATAGGCGGACGAGAGCGCCGCAAGGTGCATCATTCAGCCGACGGTTTGCTCGGGGTGGAGGGACTGAGTGAGCAGGTTATCACCGATGCCCTCACCGCCGCAGGTATTATCGGCGAAGAGCGACCCGACAAACAGCCGGTCACAAAGCTGATGATGTATGCCGACGGCTTTTACGGAGGGGTCAACTCCTCTGAGCTGAGGCGACGCCTGGGCACCGAATTGGGTCTGCCCACACGCATTTCATCCAATATGCTGCCCAGGGTTATCGGCG
>JAZRMJ010000237.1:0-11104 GCA_045647445.1 Acutalibacteraceae bacterium
CTTTTTGTTTTATTCAAAATCGGGTGCTAGAGGCTTGCAAGGCATTCCTCCACCACCGATTGAATTCGGGCTGTTGTTGATAACCATATAAAGGCTTTTTACAAGCTTAATCACATCTTGATGATATGCATCATTGGGGTCGCTTGTGTTGAGGTTGATGCCGTATTTTGCCATGACCTCATCTTTAACGCAATGCTCTGCGCTCCATGCGTAGCAATCCCACGCTGAGTCATCAGCTATGTAGCAGCCATAGTTTTGAAGGGCATAAAACAGTTTTTTTGCTACCTCGGTTTCAAGCTCAAGCGACTCCATCGTTACCTCTTTGGGAATGCACAACAAGGTGCCCATACGAAGCAAGGGATCACTGCCACCATAGGCGTTTTCGCCATACGATGCATAGCCGTCATGACGATCTGCAGGCCAAATATAGCCACAATCGTTTTGCTTATCGTAATAGCAATATATTTTTGCCCAAACGTTGAGCTTGATTGCGTGGCGAATAGGCTCGTCGCTCGTGAGCTCACCTGAACGAATTGAGCCCCCTATTGCCGACAATCCACTGCCGTAGTGGGTGCCCTTAATGCCATCGCCATAGATATCCTGATCTTCGGGATGGATATTGCCGACAATTCGAGTGGCGCCCACTCCCAGCCTGCAAGCAGGCTCAAGCTGACGGATAGTTCTGCCATCGGGCATTAAAAAGGCTGTGCAGTTATTGGGGGTTTCATGACGATTGGAATCGGCAAGATAAAAATCTGCCGGTGCCTGAAGCTTGCCTGCATATATGCGCCCCGGCCAACGCTGATTCCATGATGAAGGCTTATAAACATCGAGCACAGGGTCTTTATCTGATACCCTTATAAGATACTCATCGTCTATGGTTATGTGAAGCGCAAACTCAAAGTTTGCTTTTTTAAGCTCGGCTCCATCCCCTATCGGCATATTCCATATTGAGGTTGCAGAAAACGGCCAAAGCCACGGATCTCGGGTTAAGGGAGTGTTATCTTTCAATTTGCTACCCCTTCCTTCTGAAAGTCGGGTGCCAGTGGCTTGCATGGGGTGCCACCTCCACCAATTGAAGTGGGACTGTTATTAGTTACGATATAAAGGCTTTGGATAAGCTTTGTGCTATCTTGAAAATATGGCTCTTGAGCATTTGTTGTGTTTAGATTGATGCCGTATTTTTGCATTACCTGATCTTTAACATTATGCTCTGCGCTCCAAGCGTAGCAGCTATACGCCGAGTCATCGGCAATATAGCAGCCATAATTTTGAAGGGCATAAAATAGTTTTTTGCCAACCTCGGTTTTGATGCCGAGTGATTCGATTGTTACGTTTTTGGGTATGGTGAGCAGGGTGCCCATGCGAAGAGCAGGGTCACTGCCACCATAAGCAAGGTCACCGTGACCAGCGTAGCTATCGTTGCGATCTGCAGGCCAAATATAGCCACAAAACTCTTTTCTATCGTAATAAAGATATTTTTTGGCTAAAACATTGAGCTTCAAAGCGTGACGAATAGGCTCATCGCTTGTAAGCTCACCTGAACGAATTGAACCACCTATTGACGATAGGCCACTGCCATAGTGAGTGCCTTTAATGCCGGCGCCATATAGGTCTTGATCCTGCTCGTGAAGATAGCCGACTATGGGGGTATTGCCCGTGCCAAGTCGACAAGCAGGCTCAAGCTGACGAATGGTTCTGCCATCGGGCATCAAAAAGGCTGTGCAGTTATTGGGGGTGTAGCCTTTTCTTGCATCGGCAAGATAGAAATTTGAAGGTACCAGCATTTTGCCAAGGTGTCGGCCACCCGGCCAACGCTTATTCCACGTAGCAGGCGCATAAACGTCAACTAAAGGTGAGCCCTCGGGAACCTTATAGATATATTCATCGTCGATCGACATGACATTCTCCGGCTCGAAGCCTGCTTTTTTAAGCTGGGCGTTTGAGCCAATGGGCATATTCCATATTGAGGTTGCCGAGAATGGCCAAAGCCATGGGTCACGGGTGCCTGAATATTTTTCGTAGCCCTCGGGGGCATTGACAATGGGAGCACCCTCAAAGGGGCTTTTATAGACGTAGGGCTCTTTTTTTGAGCTTTCTGAGCTTTGAGAATATTTATTAGATGAGGTTGCTGACGACAAATCATCCGCCCCATCATCAGAGACGTTACAGCTTGCCAGACCTATTAAAATTATTACGCTCATTACAAGAGCTAATAACCTTGTTACTGCTTTTGTCATAACGCCTCTCCTTAATTAATTATTTTTTAAAATCGGGAGCAAGGGGTTTGCAGGGGGTACCACCACCACCAATTGATGAAGGGCTGTTGTTGGTAACGATATAAAGGTTTTCGATAAGTTTCATACAATCCTGATGATACCTATCGTTTGAGTTAACGGTGTTTAAATCGATGCCGTATTTTGATCTAACCTCATCCTTAACGCAATCCTCTGCACTCCATGCGTAGCAATCCCACGCTGAGTCATCGACAATGTAGCAGCCGTAATTCTGCAATGCGTAAAAGAGCTTTTTGCCAACCTCGGTTTTAATGCCAAGTGATGAGACAGTCATGTTTTGAGGGATGGTGAGCAGGGTGCCCATGCGAAGCGCAGGGTCGGTGCCGCCATAGGCGTTGCCGCCACTTGCGGCATAGCTATCATGACGGTCTGCAGGCCAAACGTAACCTTGATTTGCACGTCTGTCATAATAGCAATACTGCTTTGCCCATACATTAAGCTTTAATGCATGACGAATAGGCTCACTTGAGGTCAGCTCACCAGAGCGAATTGAACCACCAATTGATGATAAACCACTGCCATAGTGGGTGCCCTTAATGCCTTCGCCGTAGATATCCTGATCTTCATCGTGGAGCCAGCCAACGATGTGGGTGTTGCCTGTGCCAAGTCGGCAAGCAGGCTCAAGCTGACGAATGGTTCTGCCGTCGGGCATTAAAAACGCAGTGCAGTTATTAGGGGTAGAGCCATTTCTTGCATCGGCAAGATAGAAATTAGAGGGTATCTGAATTTTGCCGAGAAATTTATCGCCCGGCCAACGCTGATTCCACGATGAGGGTGAGTAGCAGTCCACCTCGGGTGAGCCTGCAGGAACCTTGACAATATACTCATCGTCGATAGACATGCAATATGCGCTCCTAAAGCCTGCTTTTTTGAGCTGAGCCTTTGAGCCGATAGGCATATTCCAGATTGAGGTATCTGCAAAGGGCCAGAGCCACGGATCACGGGTGCCTGAATATTTGGACAAACCCGAAGGAGTTGTGATGGTGCCAGGCTCGGAGCCGGAAGCGGGTTTGCTTGAAGTAGGCTTACTTGAAGTAGGCTTACTTGAAGTAGGCTTGCTTGAAGTAGGCTTGCTTGAAGTAGGCTTGCTTGAAGTAGGCTTGCTTGAAGTAGGCTTGCTTGAAGTAGGCTTACTTGAAGCAGGTTTACTTGAAGTAGGCTTGCTTGAAGTAGGCTCACTTGAGATAGACTCACTTGAGGTAGAGTTGCTCGATGAAGGCTCGCTTGACACATCTGATGATTGTATCTCAGAGGGTTCTTCTGAAGGAGTATATCCATCACCCAATGACATTGCTGAGGATTGACTCGACAATGTGGATGACAAATCACCTTGTGTTGCTGAGCAACCGACAAGCAAAACAAAACAAAAAAACAGAGCCATGATTTTTATAATATTTCTATGCATAACAACACTCGCTTTTTTATCTATTAATTTCAATTCATGGTATTATATCACCAATCTAAATTAACATTCAAGATAAATTTTATTAACAATAACAAATAGGGCAATGATTTGTAGCATTAGACAAACCATCGCCCTATTAATTGGTGAATAATAACACCTTAATTTTATTAATTGTCAATTTATTTTAGTTCAATAATTGTAACTCCGTCTTCACCCTCGCCGTAAAGGCCTAAACGCCAGCTTCTGACCTGCTTATGACGATGCAGATGCTCATGAATTGCTTTGCGCAAAACTCCTGTACCCTTGCCGTGGATACAATGAACAAAGTTCATTCCACTGAGCATGGCTGAGTCGATAAAGCGATCAAGCTCCATGATGGCCTCATCGGCAGTTCTGCCACGCAGGTCAATCTCGGTTTTTGCACCCGTGTTAGACCTGTTAGAGACGGTGCGTGAGGCAGTTGAACGGGGCTTTTTGGCTTTTGGTGCATCGACAAGCCTTATGCGACCGACGTTGACCGTCATCTTCATGCCGTTGATATCGACCATAAGCGAGCCTGATGAGTTAGGCAGACGGATAACGTAGCCACCACAGTTGGCATCGACAACGTGAACATAGTCGCCCATTTCGAGGGGACGGGGTAATTCATATTTAACGTCATCCTCTACGGTGCGTGAGTCGAGACTCTTTTCGGCATTTTTGACAGCTGCTCTGGCTCGGGCTATCATATCAGCCTCGCCACCCTTTTGCGCCTTTTTGCGCAATTCGGTCAGCTCGTTTATCATATTATCGGCGCTACGGGTTGCCTTGTCGATTATGCGCTGAGCCTCTGCCTGCGCTCTCTCGAGCATCTTTTCGCGCTCTTTTGCAGCATTTTCAAGGCTCGTTTTTGCCTCTGCTTTTGCCTGAGCCAATTCCCTACGCAATTCGGCTGTTTGGCGCCTTTCATCCTCTGCTGATTTGCGAGCCTGCTCAAGGGAGCGCACGACCCCTTCAAAGCGTTTATCGTCATCACTAATCATGGCTTTGGCTCTGCGAACTATATCAGATGAAAGGCCGAGCCTTTCGCTTATTGCAAACGCATTGGAGCGACCCGGCATGCCGATAAGCAGTCGGTAGGTGGGGCTTAGGGTTGCAACATCAAACTCACAGCAACCATTTTCGACCCCTGCAGTATCGATTGCATAAGCCTTTAACTCAGCATAGTGAGTGGTGGTAGCGATACGGCAGCCTCGCGCTCTGAGAGACTCGATAAGAGCCTGAGCGAGGGCTGCACCCTCAATCGGGTCGGTGCCTGCTCCAAGCTCATCGACAAGCACCAAACTACACTCCCCACAATTGTCGAGAATATCGATAAGGTTGACCATATGGGATGAGAAGGTAGACAGCGACTGCTCAATTGATTGCTCGTCGCCTATATCGGCCATAACCGAGCTAAAGAACGAGATACGGCTGTTATCGCCGGCAGGTATCATAAGACCACAGGCTGCCATTAGGGTCATAAGACCGATAGTTTTAAGAGCGACCGTTTTGCCGCCCGTGTTGGGGCCTGTGATGATGAGGGTATCAAACTTGTCACCTAAAGTAACGTCGATAGGTACTACCTTATGTTTATCGAGCAAGGGGTGACGGGCTTTGTTGAGCACGATTATTCCGTCATCGGATAAAATCGGTTTGCTCGCCTTCATGTCATAGGCAAGGTTGCCCTTTGCAAATATGAGACAGAGCTCAACAGCGCAATCATAGGATATGCTAAGGCTATCGGCATATTCACCGACAAGGGCAGACAATTCAGCAATGATGCGTTCAATCTCGACCTCTTCTTCGGTTTGAAGCACACGGATAGCGTTGTTGGCTTCAACAACACTCATAGGCTCGATAAAGACGGTTGCGCCCGACGATGATGTATCGTGAACAAGGCCGGGCACGTTGCTTCGGTGCTCTAATTTGACGGGCACAACAAAGCGGCCTGAACGTATGGTTACAACCGGTTCCTGCAAATACTTTGAATATTGGGTAGAATGGATTATTTTATCGAGCTTATCTCGCACCTGACTTTGGGCAGAACGAATTTTGCGCCTGATACCTGCAAGCTTTTCGGATGCAAGGTCGGCTACCTCATCCTCAGATATGATAGATGAGGTTATGCGCTCCTCAACTCGGCGCATGGGGGTGATTCCCTCAAACAGATAATCGAGCACGTCGGCTTTATCGGCTCTGCCACGCCACTCACTAAGAGAGCGATAAACTCGCATATTTTCGCCTATATTTAATAATTCACGCAGAGAGAGCGATGCACCTGCCTGAGCTCGGCGCACTGATGACTTTATATTGCTCATTCTGCCAAATGAGGGTGAGCCGAAACGAGCCGACAGCATATAGGCACAGTCGGTCTGCTCTAAGAGACGGTTTGCCTCATAAAGCTCGTTGGTAGGCTTTAATGACAACGCAAGCTCGGCTGCATCGGGGTTACCCGTGCGCTTTGCAAGCATGTCGAGCACTCTATCTAATTCAAGCACCTTATAATGCTTTAATTGATCCATAATTTAAATTACCTCGGTAGATTATTGTAAAAATCAAGCGCCGTAAAGGAGCGATCGCAATGGGTCAATATGTAACGCTCAGTTACGTCGGACAGTATTAATAGCGATTGCTCACCAAGCTCAAAAGAAAACAGCCGCTCTATATCGCTTAAACATATATGGCGCATCGCATCGAGCACGCCTTTGGTTATTGCGACTCCTCCACCACAAGAGCAGCACCTCACTACTCCCCCTCGGATATCAAAAACGGGGTTTAAAGGCTCTGCCTCGCCACACTCACAGCAACCCTCTATATCGGGCATAAAGCCACATATGGTCATCATGCGAAGTTCAAAAACCGATTTGATAAATCGCATATCTCTTAAATCCTTTGAGAGCAGATAAAGGCAGTTGAGCATTAAACGGAGCTGCTCTGCTGCCTCCTCCCCTTCGACTGAGAGGTTCATGACGGCCTCGCAAAAATATTGAGCCAGTGACATGCGCTCAATATCAGAGCGAAGCTCAAAAAAAACCTCTTGAGGGGTTGCCTCGGATAAAGAGTATACACCCTTATTTTCACTAAGGGTGAAGGTTGAATAGCAGAGGGTTTCGGTGGCAGAGGCTGAACGGCTTGTGGTTTTAGCTGCTCCGTGAGCAAAGGCTCTGATGAGCCCTAAATCACGAGTCAGCACCGTCACGAGTTTGTTCTGCTCCCCGGTGCGACTGCTTTTGAGTATCAGACCGTCGGTATTCAGTTTCATTATCGTCCTCCGATGGTGCGCTTACATAGTCAAGATAGGCTCCTATTGAGCCGGTGGCACAAAACTCATCCCACGCTGATTGTTTGTTCAAAGTAACACTCCCCCTTACGCAATTTATATTGCGCAGACAGAGGTTTTATATGACAGGCAAATCAGTCCAACCCGAAATTGTGTATCAGACCCTGACGGTTACGCCAATCCTCTTTGACCTTGACCCAGCAATGAAGATTGACCTTACATTCAAAAAATTGCTCCATATCTTCTCTTGCGAGGCTTGATACCTTTTTGAGCATAGCTCCCTTTTTGCCTATAATGATGCCCTTATGGCTCTCGGCTTCACAATAGATGGTGGCTTCAATATCGATAATATCCTCACCTGCTGAGGTTTGACGATCGGCAAACTTCTCGACTCCTACGGCGATACCGTGAGGAACTTCTTTGTCAAGAAGGCGCAATAGCTTCTCTCTGATTATTTCTGCTGCGAGGGTGCGCTCGGTCTGGTCGGTCAGCGCATCATCGGCAAAAAAGTGTGGTGAGGGCTGTGCAAAGCCTTTGAGCTCAGCTAACAGGGTGTCGACCCCGTTGCCATCCTTGGCAGAAACGGGCACAACAGCCGAAAAATCATATAGTGATGAATATGCCTGAATTATGGGCAAAAGCTTGGTCTTATCGGCTAAAAGGTCGATTTTGTTGATAACAAGCACGGCAGGGGTGCGACTCTTTTTGAAGCGCTCAATAAGATCGCTCTCTGCCGGTGAGGGTGACAAATCAGAGCGTAAATCAGAGCAGTCGATAACCAAAACGCAGGTATCAACGTCGCCCATAGAGTCACCGACGGCTTTAATCATGCTCTCGCCAAGACGGGTGCGAGGCTTGTGAAGGCCGGGGGTGTCGACAAAAACAAGCTGACACTCTTTGTCGGTCAAAACACCCATAATACGGGTGCGAGTGGTTTGAGGCTTGTCTGACACTATGGCCACCTTTTGGCCGAGCATTTTATTCATTATAGAGGATTTGCCGACGTTGGGTCGGCCGACTATAGCTATAAAGGCAGAAACTGTATTCATAAATTATTTATCCTTATCTTCTTAATTGGAGCATGCTCATGACCTGCTCCTCATGGTAGCGCATTTCGTCTGCTTCTAGGCCACCGTTAACATGGTCGTAGCCGAGCAGATGCATCATTGAATGGACGGTCAGGTAGCCGACCTCACGCTCAAAGGTATGGTCATACTCTTTAGCCTGAGCAACTGCATGCTCAAGAGATATGACTATATCGCCCAGCATGAGCATATTTGTTTCGGGGTTAATATCCCACTCACCCTCACCGAGTGGAAAACTGAGCACATCGGTTGAGCGATCGATATCGCGAAACTGCTTATTGTATTCTCTGATTTGCTCATCATCAACAAAGGTAACATTAACCTCTGCATCAGGCTCAAAGCCCTGCTCTTTGAGGGCGGCAGTGCATACCTTGCGAACTAAAAGGCGCAGACCTGTGGGGATTGCTACCACCTTTTGCTTATTACTTATTATAACCTTTACTTTGCCCATGATCGTTTTTGCTCCTTTTTTGATCCTCATACTTTTCGTATGCCTTTACGATGCGTTGCACAAGCTGATGACGCACAACATCCTTCTCTGAAAACCTGATTATCTCTATATCTTCAACGTTTTTAAGCACGTTGCAGGCTTCAACAAGACCTGACTTTCTGCCGTCGGGTAGGTCTATCTGGGTAACGTCGCCCGTTACGACTATTTTTGAGCCGAAGCCGAGTCGGGTCAAAAACATCTTCATCTGCTCGGGGGTGGTGTTTTGAGCCTCGTCGAGAATTATAAAGCTATCCTCAAGGGTGCGACCTCTCATATAAGCGAGAGGAGCAACCTCGATGTTGCCGCGCTCTTGATAGCGCTGAAAAGCTTCTGCGCCGAGCATATCAAAAAGAGCGTCATAGAGTGGTCTTAGGTAGGGGTCGACCTTGCTTTGAAGATCACCCGGCAAAAAGCCTAGCTTTTCACCTGCTTCGACGGCAGGGCGGGTAATAATTATGCGGTTAACCTTTTTATCTCTGAAGGCAGATACAGCCATTGCAACTGCAAGATAAGTTTTGCCCGTACCTGCAGGGCCGACACCGACGACGATGGTATTATTTTTAATCGACTCAATATATTTCTTTTGGCCGATAGTTTTGGGCTTTATGGGTCGACCCTTTGCAGTAATGCAAATGCAATCGTTGCCCGCAAGCTGAGCAAGGGTATCCTCTTTGCCCTCGCTGACAAGACTCATTGCGTAGCGAACGTTTTGCTCACCGAGAACCTCACCCTTTGATGCAAGCACCAGCAGAGCACCAACCACCCTTGCTGCGCTCGACACCTGCTCAGGGTCGCCCTGAATTTTTATATCGCTGCCACGCAGGGTCATGGTGACCGAATACTCTCGCTCAATCATTTTTATATTTTCATCGAAGCTGCCGAATAGGTTTACTGCCTCTTCCATTCTCTCGATGCTGACCGTTTGCTCATACGTCAATGGCTTACACGCTCCCAAATTAATATTATTATATTATTTTAGCATATATCTTTCTTTATTTCAAAGCATTTTAAAAAATATATTACAAAAATCACCCCATTTATTGCCCTGAAACATAAAAATACTCGGTTTTTGCTATATCGCCCTCACAAAGATAGGTTGCGTTTAATATAAGCATGTCGTTTTTTATATCTGACGATATCTCTTTTGATAGGATTTTAAAGTCACTAAATTCGTCCTTTTCGAGTGCCTTCAAAGCTTTCAGAGCCTGCTTGTTGGCTTTGTCTTTTGTAAGCCTTTGCTCAAGCTTTTCTATCTCATAAAAGCGACCCTCTGTAAGGCTTATCGGCAAAGAGGTCGAAAATAGGTTTAGTGGGTGGCTTTCTCGCTCGAGTCGGTAATCGAAACCTACCTCACCGATATAAAGGGGAACAGAATAATCAAAAACCTTTAGCACATACCGTTTTTTGAGCCTGCCTGTATCCTTGCTTATTTGCATTTTGAGGGGGATTTTGACGGTCAGCTTTTGCTCTGTTTCAGCAATGATTTTAGCATCGCTATGACGAAAGAAGGTTTGACCTGACGAATACTGCTCGGTACCAGAGACGAGCATATCGCCCTTTATAACGGCATCACCCACCCTAACGGCAGCAACTCCACTTTTGACATAGACGGCCTTAATTCTGCCGTCGAAGGCTGCCACCATATTGCTCGGTTTTAAGTCGTTTTCGAGCTTTTGGTCGGATTCTCGCAAATCAACGCTGACAAAACAGCCGTCGATATTGATAGCCGACCACGAAATTTCGGGCAAAAGCAGAGCCAGTTTGACCCTCATATTGTCGGCATCCAGACTCGATAGCTTTGCGCCGGGGTAGACGCCGATATCTCGCAAGGCTGAGCTCACTCGCTCGTTAGTTATTCTCTCGTTGCCACTGACGGTAACCCCCCACACAAGCTTTGGCAGTAAAACGAGGGCAGTTACATAAATCGCAACGCCGACTAAATGACCCTTTCGGTGCTTATAGCGAGCAGTTATAAAGGGCAACCCATATTTACGTTTGACCTTTAGCGATGCCGAGCATCGCCTTCTGAGCTGTCGCATTTTGCGAAGGTCTCGGGCGTAGGCGCAAACCTCTATCCCCTCGCCCACTCGACGGGTGTTCCACACCCTGATGCCACTCGATGCGCACAAGTTTAAAAATCTTTCAGGAAATTGACCCGTTACCCCGATTCGCAGGTAACCCATAAAAAAGCGTATGAAACGAATTAGTAGCATAGCCCCTCCGTTAGCAAAACTCTATTGACGATATGCATCCTGCGATTATTATTTCTCGGTCATCGAGCGCCTTAATCATCATGCTACGACCCGTTATATTTAGCCCTCTGTTGCCAATATTGAGCTTAATTGCATCCTCTGAGCAGGCTATTACACCCTTGCACCCGTCGACCACGACCTCTCGGTCTGAATGCAAAATTACAGTTGCTCCTCCACTAACGGTGCCCACAGGCAGCTCGAGCGCTCGGTCAATAAATTGCGCTGTGTTAGTGACCTTTTGCTTTTTAGTTGACATAACATCACTCCATCCATC
>JAZRMJ010000238.1:0-1560 GCA_045647445.1 Acutalibacteraceae bacterium
CCTTGCATTGCAAAGGGACTTGTCGATATCGCTATCAAGGAGGGTGCGGACGCTATCTGTCACGGTTGTACCGGTAAGGGTAACGATCAGGTGCGCTTTGAGCTTACTATCAAGGCTTTTGCTCCCAACATGAAGATAATCGCTCCTTGGCGTGAGTGGGATATCAAATCCCGTGAGGAAGAGATTGAGTACGCCGAGGCGCACAATATCCCCCTCAAGATAAACAGAGAAACCAACTATTCTAAAGATAAAAACCTTTGGCACCTTTCTCACGAGGGTATGGATCTTGAGGATACCGGCAACGAGCCTCAGTATGAGAAGCCCGGCTTCCTCGAAATGGGCGTATCTCCCATTCAGGCACCCGACGTACCCACCTACGTTACCATCGATTTTGAGCAGGGTATCCCCGTAGCACTTGATGGCGAAAAGATGACTGCCAAAAACATCATCTTAAAGCTCAACGAGATTGGCGGCGCAAACGGTATCGGTATCATCGACATCGTCGAGAACCGTCTTGTCGGCATGAAGTGCCGTGGCGTTTACGAAACTCCCGGTGGCACCATCCTATACAAGGCTCATAGCGTTCTTGAGTCTATCTGCCTTGATAAGATGACTATGCATGAAAAGCAGATGCTCTCTATCACCTTCGCAGAGCTTGTTTATAACGGTCAGTGGTTCACTCCTCTTCGTGAGGCTCTCTCAGCATTCGTTGACAAAACTCAAGAGAAGGTTACCGGTAAGGTAAGACTCAAGCTTTACAAGGGCAACATGATCAACGCAGGCGTATGGAGCCCCTACTCACTTTATAGCGAAGAGATTGCTACTTTCGGCGAGAGTGACTACGATCAGAAGGATTCAGCAGGCTTCATCAATCTCTACGGTCTGCCCATCAAGGTTCAGGCAATGGTTGATAAGCTCAACAATAAATAATTGGGAGTATTTTAAATGGCAAAGATGTGGGCTGGTCGTACCGATGGTACTACCGATAAATTAGCAGATGATTTTAATTCATCCATCCACTTTGACTGCAGAATGTATAAGCAGGATATCACAGGCAGCATGGCTCATGCAGCAATGCTTGGCGCTCAGGGTATAATCACCGGCGCTGAAGCTGAGCAGCTTATCGATGGCTTGCAGGCTATACTTGATGACATCGATAGTGGTGCGCTTGAGTTTGATATGCAGTGTGAGGATATCCATATGTTTATCGAGCAGGTGCTCACCGAGCGCATTGGCGACGTAGGCAAAAAGCTTCACACTGCCCGTAGCCGTAACGATCAGGTTGCCCTCGATATGCGCATGTATTTGCGCCAAGAGAGTGACGAGATAACCGATTTGGTTAAAACCCTTATTGAGGCTCTCACTGAGCAGGCAACAGCCAACAAAGCCACCATCATGCCCGGCTACACCCATCTACAAAGAGCTCAGCCCATCACCTTCGGTCACCACCTGATGGCATATTCAATGATGCTTCTCAGAGACCTTGACCGTATCGCCGATTGCAGAAAGAGAATGAATCTCTCACCCATCGGCTGCTGCGCACTTGCAGGCACCACCTAT
>JAZRMJ010000239.1:0-2357 GCA_045647445.1 Acutalibacteraceae bacterium
ACTATAAAGCCTGCACCGGCAGAAACCTTAACATTTTTGATAGTTACAGTAAAGCCAGAAGGAGCACCAATCTTAGTCGGGTCATCAGAGAAGCTATACTGAGTTTTAGCCATACATACGGGATAGTTGCCAAAGCCAAGACTCTCAAGCTGTTCGATCTGCTTTTTAGCAGCAGGCATAATTGTTATACCATCGCCACCATAAACCTTCTTAACGATAGACTCAATCTTTTGCTCGATTGAACAATCAAGGTCATAAGAGAAGGTGAAGTCGCCCTGTTCCTCCTCGCAAAGACGAACAACCTCTTTAGCCATCTCAATTCCACCCTTACCACCATCTGCCCAAACAGTAGATAATACGGTGTTAACGCCAAGCTCTCGACACTTTTTGATAATAAAGTCAATCTCTGCATCTGTGTCAGTCGGGAAACGGTTAACAGCTACAACACAAGGAATCTTATAAACATTCTTCATGTTGGCTACGTGGCGAAGAAGGTTGGGTATTCCCTTTTCAAGTGCATCGAGGTCTTCGGTTGCAAGCTGAGTTTTTGCAAGACCACCATGCATCTTAAGAGCTCTGACGGTAGCAACTACTACAACAGCATCGGGAGTAAGACCAGCCATACGGCACTTGATATCAAGGAATTTCTCTGCTCCAAGATCTGCACCAAAGCCAGCCTCAGTAACAGTGTAGTCGCCCATCTTTAGAGCAAGACGAGTAGCCATAACCGAGTTGCAGCCATGAGCGATATTAGCGAAGGGGCCGCCGTGAACGAACGCAGGAGTACCCTCTAGAGTCTGAACAAGGTTAGGCTTAATAGCATCCTTTAAAAGAGCAGTCATTGCACCTGCAGCCTTAAGCTCGCCACAGGTAACAGGCTTATCATCATAGGTGTATCCAACGATAATGCGCGAAAGGCGCTCTTTAAGGTCAGTAATAGAATTTGCAAGACAGAGAATTGCCATAATCTCACTAGCAACGGTGATATCAAAACCATCCTCACGAGGAACACCGTTAGCCTTACCACCAATGCCATCGATTACAAAGCGAAGCTGACGGTCATTCATATCAACACAGCGCTTCCATGTAATCTTTCTGACATCAATACCAAGAGCGTTGCCCTGCTGGATATGGTTATCCAGCATTGCAGCGAGAAGGTTATTGGCAGCGCCAATGGCGTGGAAGTCACCTGTGAAATGAAGATTGATATCCTCCATAGGTACTACCTGAGCGTATCCACCACCTGCAGCACCACCCTTAACACCAAAAACGGGGCCAAGTGATGGCTCGCGCAGAGCAACAGTTACGTCCTTACCAATAAGCTTAAGTCCATCAGCAAGGCCAATGGTTGTAGTGGTCTTACCCTCACCTGCAGGTGTGGGGGTAATTGCAGTAACAAGAATGAGCTTACCATCTTTGCGATCGGTCTCATTAAGCAGAGAAAGATCAATCTTTGCCTTATAATTGCCATACTGCTCAATATATTTTAGATCTACGTGAGCAGCCTTGGCAATCTCAGTAATCGGCTTCATTTGACAGCTCTGAGCTATCTCAATATCGGTTTTAAAGGACATTTCTCTGACCTCCAAATAATCAATTATTTAAAGTATTTAACAGCAGCCTCAAACATTCTGATATCATAGTTACCGGGAACGTTCTTATACAAGCCATCGCCTATACGCTCACTATGACCCATCTTACCAAATACTCTGCCATCGGGTGAAGTGATACCTTCAATAGCATACATCGAATCGTTGGGGTTAAAGTGAACGTCGGTGCTTGCGTTGCCCTTAAGGTCAACATACTGAGTAGCAATCTGACCATTAGCAGCAAGTTGCTTGATAAGCTCTTCGCTTGCAATAAAGCGACCTTCACCATGAGAAATCGGAACATTATATACATCGCCAACCTCGGTCAATGCAAGCCAAGGTGACTTGTTAGATGCAACTCTGGTGCGAACAATGCGAGACTGGTGACGTGCAATAGTGTTAAAGGTAAGGGTCGGGCAATTCTCATCGGTATCGATAATCTTGCCATAAGGAACAAGACCGAGCTTAATGAGTGCCTGGAAGCCGTTGCAGATACCACACATAAGACCATCACGATTTTCGAGCAGGTCGGTTACGCCCTCTTTAATTGCAGCGTTGCGGAAGAATGCGGTAATAAACTTACCACTGCCATCGGGCTCGTCGCCACCTGAGAATCCACCGGGGATGAATATCATCTGTGAATCCTTTAAGAGCTTAGCAAACTTCTCAACGCTCTCCTGAATACCTGAAGCCGAAAGGTTATTAATAACCATAATCTCAGGCTCTGCACCTGCATCACGAACAGCCTTTGCTGAATCGAATTCACAG
>JAZRMJ010000240.1:0-5861 GCA_045647445.1 Acutalibacteraceae bacterium
GGGCGCAAGCTTAGCCTCGGTGTAACGAGCAGCAGCATAAGCCATATCGCGAGAATAAGCCTTGCCCATATTACCCTTTGACTCAACAAATGGGTGCAAAAGGGCTTCATTGCCCTCGGTCAGTCGAACCATAGTTTCGTATATAGCGGCATCACCATGAGGGTTAAGTCTCATAGTCTGACCGACGATATTTGCAGATTTTGTTTTTGTGCCGTTAAGCAAGCCCATCTGATACATAGTATAAAGCAGCTTGCGATGGGAAGGCTTAAATCCATCTATTTCAGGTAGAGCACGAGACAAAATAACGCTCATTGCATAAGGCATATAGTTGGTCTCAAGCGTTTCAGTTATGCGCTGCTCAACAACAGTGCCGCCGCCCGATATATATGCGTTAATCTGAGGCGTCTTTTTAGTGGTATCAGATTGTTTTTTACTTTTTCTAGGAGCCATTTGATTTTCTCCTTAATCCTTATTATTAAATATTATCAGCTAACATCTGCATCAGCGATATACATATGACCTTTTTCGGTGATTATTTCTTTTCTGCCATCGATATCGTCGCCAAGCAATATATCAAACATGTGAGCAGTTGCCTCTGCATCGGCAGTAGTGACCTTGATAAGACGACGGGTTTCGGGATTCATAGTAGTCAAATTCATCATATCGGGTTGGTTTTCACCAAGACCCTTTGAACGCTGAATTGTATACTTCTTGTCGCCAATCATGTTAGCTAGAATGTCGGCCTTTTCCCTTTCGTCATATGCGAAATAGGTCTTATCTTTAGTGGTTATCTCATAAAGAGGGGTTTCAGCTATAAACACCTTGCCCTCAGCGATGAGGGTAGGAATAAGACGATAAAACATAGTCAGAATAAGAGTTCTGATTTGGAATCCGTCTTCGTCAGCATCGGTGCATATTATAACCTTGCTCCAGCGAAGGTCATCGAGATTGAAGGTTGAAAGGTCTTTGTTTGCCTTATTAGTGACCTCAACACCACAACCGAGAACCTTTATAAGATTTGTAATAATTTCGCTCTTGAATATTCTGGCGTAGTCAGCCTTGAGGCAGTTAAGTATCTTACCTCGAACAGGTATTACAGCCTGAAACTCTGCTGAACGAGCCATCTTAACCGAGCCTAAAGCCGAGTCACCCTCAACTATAAATAGCTCGCGCACATTAACGTCTCTGCTACGACAATCAACAAACTTGTCGATTCGGCTGAGAATATCTTTTTTAGTTTGCAGAGCACTTTTAATGTTAAGCCGCTCTTTTTCTGAGCGTTCACGAGAACGCTTATTAATAAGCACCTGCTCTGCAATCTTCTCTGCGTCGGCTTTATTCTCGATAAAATAGACCTCTAACTGCTGACGAAGCATATCAGTCATTGCTTCTTGAATAAATTTGTTGTTTACAGCCTTTTTAGTCTGATTCTCGTATGAAGTGACGGTCGAGAAGGATGAAATAATTATCATCAAGCACTCTTCGATATCAACAAACGAAATTTTGCTTTCAGACTTATTATATTTGTTATTTTGCTTTAAATAGGCATCTATCTGATAAAGAAAGGCATTTCTGACTGCTTTGTCGGTTACGCCACCATATTCAAGATAGCTCGAATTATGGTAATACTCTTTAAGAGGGGTCTTGTTTGAGAAACAGCAAACAGCGTTTATCTTGACCTTATAATCGGGCATATCAGCACGGTCGCGACCCACACGCTCTGCACTCCAGCTTTGAATAGAGGTAAGAGCTGTATCACCTGCTTGCTCAGTAAGATACTCGCCAATACCGTTTTCGTAGCAATATTCGGTAATATCAAAAGAGTTTCCAATCTGCTCTCTGACAATAAACTGAACACCTGCATTAACAACAGCCTGACGGCGTATCATATCGTGATAATACTCCATCGGAACGTTGATATCGGTGAAAACCTTAAGATCGGGGCGCCACTTGATTTTGGTGCCTGTTGCTTTGCCTGAATAGGGCTCTTTTTTTAAGCCACCTACGTTTTCGCCATGTTCAAAATGTAAATTATATTTAAAGCCGTCTCGCTTAATCTCAACATCCATGTATTCGGATGCATACTGAGTAGCGCAAAGGCCCAAGCCGTTGGTGCCTATTGAATACTGATAGTTTTCGCCCGAATTGTTTTTATATTTACCACCGGCATACATTTCGCAGAACAAAAGCTGCCAGTTATATTTATCAAGCCTTGAGTTATAATCAACAGGTATACCACGACCGAAGTCTTCTATCTCGACCGATAGGTCAGAAAAGCGTGTTATAACAATTTTGCCACCATAGCCCTCACGAGCTTCATCGATTGAGTTGGATATGATTTCAAAAATTGAATGCTCACAGCCTGCTAAACTGTCAGATCCGAAAATAACAGCAGGACGCTCACGAACTCTCGCAGCGCCTTCAAGCTGATCTATACTTTCGTTGCCGTATTCAGTAACTTTTTTAGCCATAGCCAAACCTCACTAATAACTTATAAAAATATAATTACTTTATATTTTACACCATATATTGGGGATATGTCAAGTAACAGCAACTTTTTATATGATTTTGACGTTTCAAATAATTACCTTTATAGGTTTTGGTTAATACAAAACCTGCTGCATAAACTATGCTTGCGAGAAGCAATCGACAAAACGGAGGGTAGCTTGTGAGAAAAGGTTTATTGCTATTGATTGTTTTGGCAACGCTATGCAGCTGCTCTGCTAACACTAAACCAGGTAGCGAGGTAAGTGTTGAGCAGGTTGGCGCTATCGGCTCAGCCGAGGAAAATTTAAGCACGTTGTCAAACAAAAAGCTTGGATGGGGTCAAGGTCACATCGTTAATCATAATAATCAACCGATTTCTTGCATTGATTATCAAAGCAAATATTCAAAATACGGCGGAGTATTTATCGGTCAGGATGAAAAGAATATTTGTCTGACCTTTGATGAAGGATACGAAAACGGATATACTTCTACAATACTTGATACTCTAAAGCAAAAAGGGGTAAAAGCCGTATTCTTTGTGACCTATGATTATGCAAACAGAAACCCTGAGCTTATTAAGCGAATGATTGACGAGGGTCACGTTATCGGCAACCACTCGTGGAGTCATCCGTCAATGCCGGCGCTAACAGCTGAAAAGATGGGTAATGAAATAAAACAGTTGCATGATTATATTTTTGACAAGTTTGGATATAAAATGTCGCTATTCAGACCTCCTATGGGTGAATTCTCAGAGCAAAGCCTTGCTGTTGCTCAAAAGCTCGGTTATAAGTCGGTTTTTTGGAGCTTTGCATATAAGGATTATGACGTAAATGCCCAGCCCGACAGAGGGGTAGCTTTAACCCGTATAACCGAAGCCGCTCACAGTGGCGCTATTTATCTGCTACACGCAGTGAGCAAAACAAATGCAGATATTCTGGGCGACGCAATCGACCGTCTTAAAAGTGATGGCTATACCTTCGATATAGATTCTATTTAACCCTCTATGGTTTCTCGTATTATAAATTAGCCCCTATGCATTCAAACGAGTGCATAGGGGAATTAATTTTATGATACCTTCATTTTAAGCCTGAGCTTATCGGCTATCATTGCGATAAATTCGCTATTAGTGGGCTTTCCTCTCTCGTTATGTATTGTATAGCCGAAATATGAATTGAGCACATCTATATCTCCCCTATCCCATGCAACCTCAATTGCATGGCGAATTGCTCTCTCGACTCTTGACGAGGTTGTTACAAAGGTTTTAGCCACGGTGGGATAAAGCTGCTTTGTAACCGAATTGATTATATCGGGCTGTTCAACAGACATAATGATGGATTCACGCAAATAATGATACCCTTTTATGTGAGCAGGCACTCCGATTTGATGCATTATCTCAGTAATTTGAAGCTCAAGGTCTGTATGCTCATTGTGAGCTGATGCCTTAGGGGTCTTATCCCAAGCTGAAAGACTAAAAATTCTATCGGGCAGAGTTGATACATCAAAGGGTTTTATCATATAATAAGCGGCACCGTGAGACAGCGCACCATACTCAAAGCGTGGCTCATCAAAGCCTGACATAACAATAACCTTAGGTGTGACCTCAAGCGACAGCTGACCGAGTCTATCCAAAACACCTATTGAGTCAAGCCCCGTCATAAACATATCGACCAGTACAACATCGGGTTTATAATCCTGAATATCAGCCAAAACTCTGTTGCCGTCTTTTGAAGTCAGGAGCACCTCCATGCCTGCGTTTCGCAGTTCATCTGCGCATTTTTTTGACAGCTCCGTCTTATCGTCGACAATCATCACTTTAATTTGTTTTTCCACTTTAATTCCTCCAAATTCAATTTCGATATCCATATATTACCATATTCTTCCATATTTGGCAAGTGTTTTCATCAAAATAATTGTTATTTTTTTACATTTTTATTTATTGACCACCCTATCTGTCCTGTTTCGATTTTATTCGACTAATAACACAAAGATTATTTTTTCTTATTGAAAAATAGTTGCGCTCAATGTATAATCAAACATGTTAACAATCTGAATAGAAAGAGGGATGATTTTGATTAATTTTGCGATAGTCGGTGGTGGATGGCGAGCTGAATTCTATATTAGAATTGCAAACGCTCTGCCTGACAAATTCAATATTACAGGTGTTTTTTTGAGAAACCCAAAAACAAAGGCTTTGTTTGAGAAGAAATATGATGTTAAAATTTTTGACTCTGTTGACAATTTGCTTGAAACAAAACCCGATTTTGTCGTATCCTGCGTTAACTACAACGGCATTTGCGATGAGATAGAAATGCTATGCAACATGGGTGTTGCAGTATTAAGCGAGACCCCTGCAGGAGCAAGCCTTGATCAGATTGAAGAGTTTGGCAAAAAAATTAAACCTGAATGGCGAGTTCAGGTTGCAGAGCAATTTCACCTTCAGCCGCTCAATCAGGCTATTATGAATATTATAGATAGTGGCATTTTGGGTCAGGTCAATCACCTGCAAATGTTTTGCTGCCACGATTATCATGCAGCAAGCCTGATCAGACGCTTTTTAAAGGTTGGATATGAGATTCCCGAAACAATATCATATTCCCTACCCGATTCAGTGACCAATTATAATACGAGAGACGGAATTGTTGAACCTCGACTAATTGAAACCACTCACACCCTCGCACTGCTCAAATACAATGGCAAAACTGCAATGTATGATTTTTCTGATGAGCAATATTTTTCAGACATACGCAAAAGAAGAATGGTCATTAAAGGCACTGGGGGTGAAATCGTTGATGACATTTGCACCTACCTTGACGGTACTACTGCCGTTAGCTTTAATCTGAATCGCAACATGCGTGGTGGTAATGGAAACCTAGACGGTTTGTATCTTGACAGCATTACGGGCAACGGCAAGATTCTATATAAAAACTCATTTATTCCGTCAAGACTGACCGACGAAGAGATTGCTATTGCAGAATGTCTTGTTAATATGGATAATTATATTAAAACCGGAGAAGATTTCTATTCCCTTGAAGAAGCAATGGTTGATGCAAAAACCTCTCTGCTTTGGAAGAAAAACAAACTCGAATTTTAAAAGCATCAAAAAACAGCCTTCGATTGAAGGCTGTTTTTTGATGATTATTTAAAGAATATTGAGTTTACCACACTCTCAAGATACTCTTGTCTGCCGCTCATAGGCTGAGCTGTGTTGCCGAGCTTTGCAGCGTAGTCAGCGAGCTCCTCAAGGCTTGTGTTGCCATTGAGAATCTTTTGACCGATTTCGCTGTTAAAGCTGCTATAGCGTTCCTCAACGAATTTGTCAAGACGGCCATCCTCAATAATCTCTGCTGCCTTGATAAGACCGAGAGCAAAGGTAT
>JAZRMJ010000241.1:0-5441 GCA_045647445.1 Acutalibacteraceae bacterium
GTATCATCCTCTGCGCGATAAAATATTCAGGCAATATTATAAGCAAATACCCTATAAAAAGAGAATGGGTACGAGGCTTTATCCCATAAAAAAGAATCTAGGTATCATTAATGAGTAAAAGCAAAACGGTATCGTCAAACTTTATGTGGCGATTTTTTGAGCGAATAGGAGCTCAGGGTGTAACCTTTGTTGTAGCAATCATTCTTGCTCGACTTTTGGAGCCCGAGGTCTACGGCACCATTGCGCTTGTGACCGTCTTTACCCATATATTGCAGGTTTTTGTCGATAGTGGCTTTGGCACTGCTCTGATTCAAAAGAAGGATGCCGATGATATCGACTTTTCGACCGTCTTTTATTTTAACGTTGCAATGTGCACGGTGCTTTATGCCTTGCTGTTTTTCTGCGCCCCCTTTATTGCAGATTTTTATAAAAGCCCCGATTTGGTGCCCGTTATCAGAGTGCTGGGTTTAACTCTTATCATATCGGGTCTTAAAGACGTTCAGCGAGCCTATGTTTCAAGAAACATGCTATTTAAACGCTTTTTTTGGTCAACCCTGGGGGGTACGATTGGTGCAGCCATTCTCGGCATCACCATTGCCTATATGGGTGGAGGTATCTGGGCGCTTGTAGCTCAGCACCTTTTTAACCTTGTGGTCGATACCACCATTTTGTGGATTACGGTCAAATGGCGACCCAAGCTGGTCTTTTCATTTTCAAGACTCAAATCTCTCTTTTCTTTCGGCTGGAGGATGCTTATGTCGACCTTAGCCGATACCGTCTATAACAATTTGCGCCAGCTCATTATCGGCAAGATGTATACAGGCAAGGAGCTCGCTTTTTTCAATAAGGGCAAGCATTATCCCAACCTTATAATCACCAATATCAACACCTCGCTCGATAGCGTTCTTTTGCCTACCCTCGCTAAAGAGCAGGATAATATCGACAGGGTTTGCTCCATGACCCGTCGGGCCATCAAGGTCAGCTGTTATCTTATCATGCCAATGATGGTGGGGCTCGGCGTTTGTGGTGAATCTCTTGTTAGATTAATGCTTACCGAGAAGTGGCTGCCCTGTGTGTTCTATATGCGCATTTTCTGCATCACCTATGCTTTTTATCCCATTCACACTGCAAACCTCAACGCAATCAAAGCGATGGGCAGAAGCGACATCTTTTTAAAGCTCGAGATAATCAAAAAAGCAATCGGTTTGGCTGTTTTGCTATCGACCATGTGGTTTGGTGTTGAGGCAATGGCTTATAGCCTGCTTTTTACCACCGTTATAAATCAGATTATCAACTCATGGCCAAACAAAAAACTGCTCGGCTACTCCTATATTGACCAGATTAAAGATTTGTTGCCCAACATAATTTTGTCGGTTATAATGGGTGTCATAGTTTATACCATAACCTTTATCGGTCTGAATGACATAGTTACCCTGCTTATTCAGGTGCCCCTCGGAGTGGCAATTTACGTTTTAGGCTCAAAGCTGATGCGAATTGACAGCTTTGATTATATGCTTGGCACTTTAAAAGGTTTTATCAGCAAAAGAAAGACTAAAGGTGAGTCTAATTGATTAAAAAAATATTATTGCTTGGTGGCTCACCTCAACAGATAGTGGCCATCGAAAGGGCGAAAGAGCTGGGATACTATACCGTGCTTTGCGATTATTTGTCCGATAACCCCGGTCAGCATTATGCCGATAAGTTTTATCTTGCAAGCACCACCGATAAAGCGCTCATTCTCGATATCGCAACAAAAGAATCGGTCGATGGAGTGGTTGCCTATGCATCCGACCCTGCTGCTCCGACTGCCGCCTATGTTGCCCAAAAGCTCGGGCTAGAGGGTAACCCCTACGAGTCGGTCGAAATTTTGTGCAACAAAGATAAATTCCGTAGTTTTTTAAAGTCAAACGGCTTTGCATGCCCCGAAGCCTACGGCTATGCCGATAAAGGCTCTGCTTTGTCAGAGTCAGGCGAGTGGCCATACCCCGTCATTATCAAACCGGTTGACTCATCGGGCAGCAAGGGCGTTACCGTGCTCTATAACCCGAGCGAAGCTGAGGGTGCTATTGAATTTGCCTTCTCTTTTTCTCGAGGTGGTCGCATAATCGTCGAGGAGTTTATCGAGAAAAAGCATCAATATCTAATCGGTGGCGATATATTTGTTATCGACGGAGTGGTTGCCCTGTGGGGTCTGCTCAATTGCCATCGAGACAATGGGGTTAACCCCCTTGTGCCGGTTGGCAAAAGCTATCCACCTGCGATAGATAGCGTCGATTTAGATGCCGTTAAAAAAACCTTGCAAAATCTGGTCGATAAGCTGGCTATCAAATTCGGTGCAATGAATGTTGAGCTGGTTGTCGACAAAAAGGGTCGAGTCTTTTTAATCGATGTTGGCCCAAGAAGTGGCGGCAACATGATACCCGACCTGCTAAGTTATATTTTTGAGGTCGATTTGGTCGAAGCCACCCTCAAGCCCTGCATGGGCGAAAAGGCCCAAATCACTGTCGCAGATAAAGAGGTTTGCTACGCAACCCATAATTTACACGCAGATAAAAACGGAGCCTTTGCAGGCATTGAATTTTCGCCCGAGATAGAGCGCCATATTATCAAAAAATGCGTATATAAAAAGGTCGGTGACGAGGTCGAATATTTTGATAACGCCGCCAAAGCAATCGGCATCGTCTTTTTCAAATTTGATAATGCAACCCAAATGAAAGAAACGCTTGATAGCATCGATAGCCATATCAAGATTAAATATCTTTAACAACTTACC
Organism: Acutalibacteraceae bacterium; assembly: GCA_045647445.1. Taxonomy (GTDB): domain Bacteria; phylum Bacillota; class Clostridia; order Oscillospirales; family Acutalibacteraceae; genus RGIG2206. The sequence continues at coordinate 2,774 of JAZRMJ010000241.1, forward strand.
GAAAAGGGAATGACTATGAGTATTTTTGTAACAAAATCGTCAATGCCGTCTTATGAAGAGTATTGCGAAGAAATCAAACAAATTTGGGATAACGCCATGCTCACCAACATGGGCCCGGTGCATAATAAGTTTAAAGCACAGCTAAAGGATCATCTCAAGCTTCAAAACAATATTGAGCTGTTTGTTAATGGACACCTTGCCCTTTATTGTGCAATAAAGGTGCTCGGTCTTACGGGCGAGGTCATCACCACCCCCTTCACCTTCTCATCCACAACCAACGCATTGATTGAGGCAGGCTGCACCCCCGTTTATTGCGATGTAAAGCCTGATTATACCATCGATGAGACTAAGATAGAGTCGCTCATAACCGATAAAACCTCAGCCATTCTCGCCGTTCACGTTTATGGCAATATCTGCAACGTAAAGGCCATTGAGCAGATTGCCAAAAAGCATAACCTCAAGGTTATCTACGACTCAGCCCATACCTTTGGCGTTGAGTATGAGGGCCGCAGCATAAATGAATGGGGCGATATGTCTATGCTCTCATTCCATGCAACCAAGGTCTTTAATACCATCGAGGGTGGAGCGCTCTGCTTTAAAGACCCCTCACTTTCAGATAAGATTGCCCGTCAAAAGAATTTCGGCATTTTCGGTGAAACCCTCGATGGCTTTGGTGGCAACGCTAAAATGAATGAATTCCAAGCAGCAATGGGTCTGTGCAATCTAAGGCATATCGATGATGAGCTTGCATCAAGAAAAGAGGTTTTTGAGCGCTACTCAAAGCATCTCACAGGAGTTGACGGCTTAAAGGTTTTGCCCCTTGCCGACCACTTTAAGCAAAATTATTCCTACTACCCCATGCTGGTCGATGCCGACGTTTTCGGCTCAACCCGAGATGAAATTCATCAGCGCCTGAGAGATAACGACGTTTTTTCAAGAAAATATTTTTATCCCCTCGCATCAGAGAATACTGCCTTTGAGAGTGATATGACCAAATCCACCCCCATGGCAAAATATTATTCACGCAACGTGCTCTGCCTGCCTATATATGCCCATCTGTCGCTAGAGGATGTTGACCGAATCAGCGCTATAATTTTAAATAAATAAAAGAGAAACACTGTGAGCGAATAACTCACAGTGTTTTTTTAGGCTCCTTGTGCAAAGGTGAGCCTTGCCGAAGGTTGAGAGGGCTTTAAAAGCGTGCGCTTTTGTTTGAAATGTTTTTTGTCACCTGTTTCACTAAGAGACATACTCTGTTAATGGAGCTAAAATGCTACCATCGCTTTGAGCGAAACGGAGGAATTGAATTTTGCATTATGATAAAATGATTGATGAACGGCACCCACATTTTGCTACCATGGGCGCCGAGCCGATAGATAATGCCGTGCTTGCAATGGCGTATGTGCCAATGCAAAAATTCGGCAGACTTTATAATAATGAGGATGCGCTGTGCGCAGGCACTATGTTTGCCGATTTAGATAAGCCATTTTGTGGCTGTACGGGTGGTCGCAAATGAAAAAATGTGATTTGCTCAAAAGGCTTAGCGCAGCATCATTCTCTGCAGTCGATTCTCATTTGTATCTCGATACCCACCCCTGTTGCAAAGAGGCGCTCGCAGTGCACGAAAAAAACGCAAAAGAAGCGGCAATGCTTAAAGCCGAGTATGAGCGCTATTTCGGCCCCCTCACACCACAGGATATCTATGGCGATACCTCTTTTGAGTGGGTCAATGGCCCGTGGCCGTGGGATAGATGCTTTGTGGAGTGTGATAACTGATGTGGAATTATGAGAAGCGACTTCAGTACCCCGTTAGGATTAAAAACCCCAACCCGGCCCTTGCAAAGCTGATAATTTCGCAATTTGGTGGTCCCGACGGTGAATTGGCTGCAAGCCTGCGCTATTTAAGCCAGCGCTATAGCATGCCCACTCCCGAATTGCGAGCCTTATTAACCGATATAGGCACCGAAGAACTGGCTCATCTCGAGATGATTGGCGCTATAGTCTATCAGCTCACAAGGGATATGAGCATTGAGGATATCAAAAAGGCAGGTCTTGATGCCTACTTTGTCGACCACACGGCAGGTGTCTATCCGAACTCTGCATCGGGAGTACCCTTCACAGCAGCGTATATTCAGGTCAAGGGTGACCCCATCACCGATTTGCATGAGGATTTGGCTGCAGAGCAAAAGGCTCGCACAACCTATGATAATATTTTGCGCTTTTGCGACGACCCCGACGTTAAGGATGCCATCAAATTCCTGCGCCAAAGAGAGATAGTCCACTACCAGCGCTTCGGTGAAGCAAACCTAACTCATTCAAACAGATTTATATATAGGATACATAATAGAAAAAGGGACTGTCGAAGCACGGCAGTCCCTTTTATACATAAGATTATTATTCTCCTTTGTTTTAGATATTCCACACGACTTCGGCAGTGCCGTCTTCGTGCATATAGATTTTGTCAATAAGAACGTTACACACGGATTTCCGTTCTCTGAAATTTGCTTTTTTCCATTTCTTTGCGAACACCACAACATTGACCATTTCACTGTCCGCTTCTTCGAGAATAGCAATTTGTTCTGCGATGCTTCTATGCTTGTTGCCAAGTTCCGCAGCACGAATATTTACGATTGCTATAGTGTCGCTGTTTGCATCGTCAGATAACAAC
>JAZRMJ010000242.1:0-3966 GCA_045647445.1 Acutalibacteraceae bacterium
ATAGCCTGCAAGCACACCCTTTTGACATGCATCGCGCAGACCCTTTTCGACTGCAGGGAAGTAATTCTTAGGAACGGCGCCACCGAAAACCTTCTCTTCAAAGAGCATATCGATGCCATCGTAGGGTTCAAACTCAATCCAAACATCACCAAACTGACCGTGACCACCCGACTGCTTCTTATGACGACCTTGCACCTTAACCTTGCCACGGATAGCTTCACGATAGGCAACTCGAGGTGTTTCGAGTTTCATTTCGGTTGCAAACTTAGCCTTCAGACGGCTGGATATAACATCAAGGTGAGATTCGCCAAGACCTGAAAGAATTTGCTCACCTGTTTCTTCATCAAGCTTAAAGGTGATGGTGGGGTCTTCTTCCATAAGGCGAATAAGACCTGCTGCAATCTTCTCTTCGTCGCCCTTCTTAACGGCGTAGACTGCCATTGAGAGGCAGGGTGCAGGATAATCAACACCTGCAAGGGCTGTAGCATCGCTAGGTGCGCAGAGGGTATCGCCTGTGCGAACATCGCCAAGCTTTGCGACTGCACCTATATCGCCTGCTACAATCTTATCGGCATCCTCCTGCTTGCCACCACGAAGGGTAACGGGTTTGCCAATTCTCTGCTCCTCGCCTGTGCGAACATTGACAAGAGCAGTAGAGGATGAAATTTCGCCTGAAACGACCTTGAACATTGACAGCTTGCCGACAAAGGGGTCCACTACGGTACGGAAGACGATGGCAGATGCTGCGCCATTAGCCTTATACTCAGGTGATTCGTTGGCAGCAGGCATGATGCGATTGATAAGCTCAAGGGTCAAATCAACGCCCTCGCCTATCTGCTGAGCGCCTGCGAATACGGGAACAATTTCGCCCGAGAGGATGCCTGAGCGCAAACCACCGACCAATTCTTCGGGAGTGAACTCTTCACCACCAAAATATTTTTCCATCAGGAGCTCATCTTGAGATGCGACTGCCTCATGAAGCAGGTCAAACAGACCACCGATACCACTATCGAGAGGCAGTGAAACCTCGGTGCGTTTGCCGTCTTGGTAGGTATATGCCTTGCCAGCTACGAGGTCAACGTAGCCCTTAACCTTATCGCCCTCATAGAAAGGAGCAAGAACGGGGCATATTGCAGCGCCATATGCACCGGTTAAGGTGTTGAGAACCTTATTATATGATGCGCTTTGTGAATCAAGCTTGCCGATAAAGAAGGCATGCGGCAGACCTGCTTTAACGCAGAGGCTATAAGCCTTTTGAGCACCGACGTTGAGACCGGATTTGCCTGAGAGAACAATTAAGGCGCTATCAGCAGCTCTAACTGCCTCGTGCATGCCTGCAGCAAAGTCAAAAAGGCCGGGAGCGTCGATAATATTATATTTACAGTAACCGTATTCCATTGCACAAATGGAGGTAAACAATGAAACCTTGCGCTTTCTCTCTTCTGCATCACTATCCATAAACAAGGTGCCGTCGAGAGATTTGCCCATACGCTCAACCACTCCACCAAGCAGCAGGGCTGCTTCTGCGAGGGTGGTCTTGCCACTGCTTGAGTGACCGAGTAGCGCAACGTTTCGGATTTTATCCGGTGTGTACTGTTTCATAAATAATCAGAGTCCTTTCCCATTCGCCTTATTGCGAGACGATAAAATTAACAAAAGCGTATAATCTGCTATCGTTATGTTGATAGTATAACATAATGCACAAAATATTTCAACTTAAATTTGCAAATTATATTTGTTATATTCAAAAAAGCTTGTGCATAGGCTGTATCAGGCGCAAAAAAAATCCCACAAGGAAGCTCATTCCTTATAGGATTTTTTTGGTTATTTATTTCGGTACCACATGATATTAACTGCAGTAAAGCCAAGGCTTAGCACAATAAGCGCTAATGCTAAATAGAGCTGATGCTCCTTATCGCTCGGGATACTAAGCCACGACCACATCATGAGAGCTATCACAGCAACCACAACGCACCTAACTACAAATCCTGCAATGCGTAGCGCTTTTGAGCGACGAATATCATCCTGCCAAAACTCTTTAAAAGCATTTCGCCAATTCTTCATATCAAACGTAACCTATCTTGCGCATAACCTTAGAGACGGTCTTGCGAGCGATACGGCGAGCCTGGTCAGCCCCCTCACCACAAAGCTGCTCAAGATATGCTTTGTCGCCCATGAGCTCGTTATAGCGCTGCTGAACGGGGCGAAGAGTTTCAATAATGGCTTCGCCTACGGCTGCCTTAAAGTCGCCGTAGCCTTTGCCTGCAAACTCGGCCTCTATCTGCTGATAATCAAGGCCTGTGCAAGCAGAATAGATGCTCATGAGATTATTCACACCATCCTTGCCATCGCCATAGCGAACACAAGCATCGCTATCAGTAACGGCGCGCTTAACCTTGCGCATAATATCGTCGGGCTTATCCAAAATTGCAATCCAGGCGTTGATGTTTTCGTCTGACTTAGACATCTTTTTGGTAGGATCCTGCAAAGACATAACCCTTGCGCAAACCTTGGGAATATAGGGCTCGGGAATTGCGAAGGTGGGTGAATAGATGGTATTAAAGCGCTCAGCAATGTTTCGAGTCAGCTCAAGGTGCTGCTTTTGGTCTTGACCGATGGGCACTAAATCTGCCTGATAGAGCAGAATATCGGCAGCCATCAAAACAGGATAGGTGAAAAGACCTGCGTTAACATTGTCGGCATGGCGCTGAGATTTATCTTTAAACTGGGTCATGCGCTGAAGCTCACCAAACTGGGTATAGCAGTTCAAAAGCCATGCAAGCTGAGAATGCTCAGCAACGTGAGATTGCAAAAAGACGGGGCTTTTTGCAGGGTCAACACCTACTGCCAACAAAAGAGCATAGGTTGAGCGAATCTGCTCACGAAGCTTTGCAGGCTCTTGCCTGACGGTGATAGCGTGAAGGTCGGCTACTGCATAAAGGCACTCAAAATTATCTTCATTTTGCATTGCAGACCAGTTTTTGAGGGCGCCCAAATAGTTGCCGAGGGTGAGCATTCCACTAGGTTGAATGGCGCTGAAAACGCGCTTTTTTTCGGTAGTAACAATATTTTGTTCCATCTTTATGGCTCCTTATTTGAACTCTTCGAGGGTCTTAGCGAGTAGCTCTATTCCCTTTTCGAGGTTTTCATCGCTGGGGGCAGAATAGTTGATACGGATGCAGTTGATAAGGTCATCGCCCTCGATGCTGAAGGCCGAGCCGGGCACTACTGCTACCTTATATTTAAGAGCGGCAGTGCAAACCTGCTCTGAGGGGATAGACTCGGGCAGTTTAAGCCATAAGAACAAGCCACCTTCGATGGGGTCAAAGCTAACTGTATCGCCAATATACTGCTTGACCCAGCCCATTGCCTTTTGAGCCTTCTCGCGATAAATGCCACGAATGCGCTCAAGATGGGCATCGTAATCGCAGGTGGTCATAAACTCATGGGTAACAAGCTGTGACCACATTTGGGTGTGAACATCGCTGACCTGCTTGCAGACAACTATTTTTTGGATTACGTCTTTAGGTGCGATGCAGAAGCCTACACGCATAGCAGGAGCGAGCACCTTTGAGAAGGAGCCTGCATAGATAACGATACCCTCTTTGTCGATAGACTTGATGGAAGGGATGGGCTCACCCTCAAAACGGATATCGCCGTAGGGATTATCCTCAAGAATCATAACACCGTATTTGACAGCCAGCTCATAAAGCTTGACTCGCTTTTCGGCCGACATAGTAAAGCCTGTGGGGTTTTGGAAGTTGGGGATGGTATAGATAAAGCGGACATTGGGGGTGGCTTTAAGCTTAGCTTCGAGTACATCCATATCCATACCATCGGACTGCATGGGCACACCGACCAGCTTCAATCCATAGGAGCGGAAGGCATTGACCGAGCCGACAAAGGAAGGACTCTCGCATATTACTGCGTCACCCTCGTTGCACAGCGCTTTAGTGGCAAGGTCCA
>JAZRMJ010000243.1:0-8360 GCA_045647445.1 Acutalibacteraceae bacterium
TTTTCTTCGGTTGGCAGAAACATACAGTGTTTGTATATCTCGTATGTTTTGCAAACATCATTTTTATGTGTTAATTCTATCAGTTTGAGTTCCATTGCACACCTACAAATTCTTATTTATCGGTTAGTTGTATTATAGCACAACTTGACTAACAAAGAAAGAGAATATTAAAAACACCCACAGTTTTAAAAAAACTACGGGTGTTTTTGTGTCGTGTTGTACTGTCCTTAACTGTACGACCCATAACCTGCGACCTTTTTTGCGTTAATAGGGTGAGGGTTTTAACTGGTCGCCGTAGGAGCGATTTAAAATTGCTCTAAGCCTTTTACTGAAGGAGATATTTTTTAACACCTATCACCCTATCCGAATACTATAATAGCGGGATTCATCCCGCAAAAATCAATCGAAAGGCTTGTTTAACATGTATTATAGCCACAGCCTTTGCGACCTCTCGCTCGGCGAGCGTGGGAGGGTTTGCTCCCTTTTAGCGAGGGGGTCAATGCGTCGCAGACTGCTTGATATAGGTTTGACTGAAAATGCAACCATCGAGCGAGTCGGCTCGAGCCCACTCGGTGACCCTTCAGCCTACCTTATAAGAGGAGCCGTCATCGCCCTTCGCCGTGAGGATTGTAAAGACATAAAAATCAACCTCTGCTCGGGGGATGGCAATGGCAACTAATGAGCGAATTATTGCCCTTGCAGGTAACCCCAATGTTGGCAAAAGCACCCTCTTTAACCGACTGACAGGCATGAATCAGCACACGGGTAATTGGTCGGGCAAGACGGTCACCAATGCGCTCGGACGATTTTCGGCCGACGGTGCCGACTATATTCTCGTCGATATCCCCGGCACCTACTCACTCATATCCCATTCAGCCGAGGAGGAGGTCGCGCGCAACTTTATCTGCTTCTCTGACCACGATGGAGTGGCAGTGGTGTGCGATGCCTCATGCCTTGAGCGCAATTTGAATTTAGTTTTGCAGATTATGGAGGTCTGCCCACACACCTTAGTTTGCATAAATCTTATGGACGAGGCAAAGCGAAAGCAAATTAAAATTGACCTCGCGTCTTTGAGTGAGAAGCTTTGCGCCCCCGTTATCGGCATGGTAGCCCACAAAAAGGGTGCAGAGCAAAAATTTATCGACGGTTTAAAGATCATGCTCGAAAAGACTGATTGTCAACGACTTAAAATTAATTACCCTGAACCCATCGAGAGGGAAATAGGGGAGATTGTGTCTGTAATAGATAGCATGAATTTAAGTCTCGACAGCCGATGGCTTTCAATGCGTCTTTTAGAGGGCGACCGACTTTTAATTAAAGAGATAGACAGCCGTTTTGACTCATTATCGACTCGACCTGAGATAGTATCTGCCCTTGCTCACGCTCGAAAAGGTTTATTAGATAAGGGGATTACTCCCGATAAACTGCGTGATATGACCGTTACAGCCATAATGGATAGAGCCCAAGAAATTGCGAGCGCTGTTACCACTCGTGGGCAGAGTGGATACAGCCTGCAGGATAAAAGGTTAGACCGAATTTTGACGGGCAAAAAATCAGCTTTTTTAATAATGGTGCTGATGCTTGTTGCCACCTTTTGGCTGACAATAAAGGGTGCAAACTACCCATCCGAATGGCTAAGCAAAACCTTCTTTTTTATAGAGGATGCGCTGTGCGATGGGTTTAAAATGCTTAATGCACCCGAGTGGCTGTGTGGAGTGCTAATCCACGGTAGCTTCAGGGTGCTCGCATGGGTGGTATCGGTTATGCTGCCGCCAATGGCAATATTCTTCCCTCTCTTTGCCTTGCTTGAGGATTCGGGATATCTGCCCCGAATAGCCTACAATTTAGACCGACCCTTTAAAGCTTGTGGAGCCTGTGGCAAACAGGCGCTGACTATGTGCATGGGTTTTGGATGCAACGCTGTAGGGGTGGTGGGGTGCCGAATAATCGACTCACCACGGGAGCGGCTGCTCGCAATGCTGACCAACAGCCTTGTGCCATGCAACGGGCGATTCCCCGCCATGATAACCCTTGTGACGGCTTTTTTCGTTATCACGGGTGGGGTAGGGGCATCGGTTCTGCCATCGCTTTTAATGACGGCAGTTATCTTGCTTGGTGTGTTTGCTACTATGGTAGCAACTAAAGTGCTGTCAAAAACGCTGCTTCGAGGTCAGTCGAGCTTTTTTGCTCTCGAAATGCCATCCTATCGTAAGCCTCGAATAATCTCGGTCATAGTGCGCTCGTGGTTTGATCGCACCTTATCGGTGCTAATGAGAGCGATTATAGTTTCTGCCCCTGCAGGAGCGCTCATTTGGGTAATGGCAAACGTTACTATAGAGGGTCAAAGTTTAATAATGCTATGCTCATCAGCCCTTGACCCGTTAGCAAGGCTCATGGGTCTTGACGGGGTTATACTTATGGCGTTTATTTTAGCCCTACCCGCCAACGAAATAGTCTTGCCCATAATTTTGATGACCTACTCAGCGGGGTCAGGATTGCCCACACTTGCAGGGGTGGAGGGGATAAGACTGCTGCTTGAGGCTAACGGGTGGAATGGTGTGACTGCCCTTTGCTTTGTCATCTTTTCGCTTATGCATTGGCCATGCTCGACCACCATACTGACCATCCATAAAGAAACGGGTAGCCTTAAATGGACGGCAGTTGCAGTTATTTTACCGACGGTGATGGGCTTTGCCGCATGTGTCGCAGTCAACCTATTGGCAAAATTAACGGGGTTTTGATATTTGTTCGTAAATTTATGTGTAAATTCATAAAAAATATCTTGAAGATATGTGCTTAAGGTGATACAATAGTCTAAATTGAGCTTTAGGAGGCAGGTAAAATGGCTTTCGGCAGAAATAAAGACGAGGTTTTTCAAAGGGTAGTTACCGTTAAGGATGAGCCCGAAAAGCCCGTTAAAAAGAAAAAAGAAACTAAAAAGAAAAAGGGTGAGGAGCAACCTGCTCCCGTTGTTGATACTTCTATGTGGGGTCCCTCTGAGACTGCAGCAAGACCCGAGCGTATCGAGTCGTCGATAGCGGCTGAGTCTGCTCCCGCACCTGCAGAGGCAGTGGCTACTGAGTCTGCACCTGAGCCCATCGCAGAGGATAAGAGCAACGAGCCTATGGCAGTGCGTGAGGTTGGTGCCTCAAAGACCGATAACCGACCCGTTATTGAGATGAGCACCTCTCTTGTTGACGAGGGCGATATCACCGGTGGTATGTATTCAGACAGTGGCCGCACCGTTACCATGGCTATGCGCCTTGTTTCATACCTGTTATATATTTGCGGCCCCCTCTATTTTGTGGGCAAAATTTTTGATTTGGTCGGCACCGAGGCTGAACAGATGAGCACAGGCTTTATCGCAAGCACCATTATCGACGGAGTAATTGGCACCATCGTGTTTATTTCGTGTGGTATTCTTGTGGTCGGTCTTATCAAGATTCTTCAGAATCTTATGGCTCTGCAAAAGAAGAAAAAGAAAAGATAAAATTAAAAGCGTTGTGGCTTATCCACAACGCTTTTTTGTTACTTTTTATAAACAATAAGCTCTTTAACTTTGTTGTTGCGCTCAATAACCAGCGCAAGGGGCACCCCGGCTATAACGCAAACGGCTATCTCGCCCACAGCCACAAAAAATGCGTTTATTGCAAATGATGGCAAAAAAGCTTCGTTTGGGGTTAGTATCAGCGCAAGCTCGGCACCAACTATAACGGCGTTAGAGATAATGCAGCTCACTATTGCAATCCACGGCACACCGACTATTTTAAAACGGCGAAACAGGTAGCCGAGAGCTGATGCAATCAGGGTAGCGCAGGAGCCGCAAAGCATATCAATCGGGCCAAGGCTGCTGCCGAGGTTAGATATAACGCACCCGATTGTCAGCCCAAAAACGGCGGCAGGGTTGAAGGCAGATAGCACGCACAGCGCTTCGCTCAGCCTGAACTGCACAGGGCCATATGCAAGCCCCAGCATTGCCGAGATATAGGTCAGCGCTACATAGGTTGCAGCGATAACACCCGACAACACCACAAGGTTCAATCTTTTTTTCATTTTTAACACTCCGTAGTTTTGTTTTAGGTCAGGATTTTGCGAACTGACCGAGGGTTATTATATAGCAGATTTTTTGCTTTGTCAATGCTAACAAAAATGAGGTGGTTCTTTTGTGGTATCAGCTAATTGACCCAAAATCGGGTGCGTGATAAAATCAATTTAATAGGAGGGGTCAACCGTGCTAAGCTCGCAAAATTCTCCTTTAAATTTTTTGCAAAATATTATCGACGATATGAAAAAGCCTCACGAGGGTTATCCTCATGGGGTATCGACGGAATGTAACTGGGGTCAAAAGGCAAGAGAGCATCTTGGCACAGACCCCGGCAGATTCAGAGCGGCTACAGCCTGGGGTCAGCTTTATGAGGAGCGAGACGGCAACCCTGCAGAAAACACAAGGGTTCAGCTGAGAAACCTTGAGCTCTATTATTTCAGCAAAAAAGAGCAAAAATGGATACAGCTTCAAAGCGAAACCGAGGTTGCAGGTGATGCATATTTAGAGAATTTCGCCGACGATATCAATAGACCTGCCAATGATCGAGATGAGAGCGACAACGGCGGTGGTCTGTCGGTCACGGCAGGCGACGGCTACAACTATCATTTTTGGCCAAAATCGGGTCGAGTGCCCATCGCTCACGATGATATCGCCATCATATTTTCGACCTGTCAGGCTCGGCTTGTGGTCGATGACCCGTCAAAGCCCGATGACCGACACAAGGCAAGATATATACTAAGCGTTGGTGGAGATTATTGGCTGAGCGTTACTGCCCGGTGGGATTATTACGAAACCAACAACGATTTTGCCATCGGTCGCTTCAAATATGTTACAAACGAATGGCAAGCCTTTAACGCCTGGGCAGGGGATGAGGAGCTGCTTCGCAAAAATCCCCCACCGATACGATAAAATAAGGGGTGCAGTTTGTGAAAATCACTTCGAGAGTTTTAGCCCTGCTTTTAGCAATGGCTCTTTGCGTTGTTGCAGGTTGCTCCGATAAGGCAGATGTTGTATCGAGCGAGGCCTTTTCTAAGGCGTCATCGGTGCAGTCGGCAGTTTCGAGCCAAGAGGCATCATCTGAGGCTTCGACTTCTTCGGCTCAATCCTCAGCGATATCGAGTCAGCCCACTTCGTCAGCAGTTAGCTCATCGGCGCCCGTGTCAAGCTCAATACCCCACACGGGCAACACCGTCAATTACCTTCAAAACATACTTGACGATATGCAAAAGCCCCATGAGGGCAACCCCCATGGCGTTCCGCTGAATTATGATTGGGCGCAAAAGCCCCGAGTCGGCATGGGTACCGACCCCGGCAATTTTAAGGCTGCAATTGCGTGGGGTCAGATATATGAGGATAGGCTCGGCAACCCTGCTACCAACACCCGTGTGCAGGTTAGAAATATGCAAATGTACTATTTCAGCAAAAAGCAGCAAAAATGGATTGAGCTGCAAAAAACCATGCAGGTGGAGGGCAACGCATACCGTGAGGACTTTGTAGGCGATATAAATAAGGTTGCCGACAAGCGTGACGAAAGTAATAACGGAGGCGGCCTTTCGGTAACGGCAGGAGACGGCTATAATTTCCATTTCTGGCCCAAAACCGACCGAGTAGATATTGACCCGACCGACATTGAGATTATATATTCAACCGTTCAGGCAAGGCTGATAGTTGACGACTCCAATAAGCCGGATGACCGAAGCACTGCAAGGTATCTGTTAAGCATGGGTGGAGACTATTGGTACGATAAATCGGTGCAATGGGCTGAATTTAAGACCAACGGAGATTTTGCCATCGGCCGTTTCAAGTATGTAACAAATGAGTGGCAGGCATTTAACGCCTGGGCAGGAAACGAAAGTGTTCTGCGCAATAATCCCCCACCCATTGAATAAAAAGCTTCACTTCTCAGACAAATTGGAGAAATAATATAAAAATCGCAAAAATTCTTCCCCACTGAGATAAAACAAAAAATCCATCGGTCAAGCCGATGGATTTTTTGTTATTCATCATCAGAATTTGTGGGTAGCTTTTTGACCCTCACGCGCTCAATGCGTCGGGCGCTGACACCTTCAACTGTCAGCTCGCAGCCACCTATGGTTACGGCGACGTTCTCACCCTCGTCGGGTATGCGGCCTATAATCGACATTATAAGACCGCCGATCGTATCGTAATCACCCTCGGGTAGCTCCACGTCAACAAGGTCTGATACCTCGTCAACGTTTGTGGTGCCGTCGACGGTGTAGGTGGTATCGTCGATACGCTCGATGTTATCTTCATCCTCATCGTCGTATTCATCCTGAATGTTACCCACGATAGATTCAATAAGGTCTTCGATGGTAACAAGACCGGCTGTGCCGCCGTATTCGTCAAAGACGATGCACATTTGAATTCGCTTTTCGGTCATCTCGGTGAATAGGTCACCACACTTTTTGCTTTCGGGCACAAAGTGAGCCTTGCGAATTATCTGGTTAAGGCCACCCTCGGGCAGCTCGTGACCAACGTAGCGAAGCAAATCTTTAACATGGATAATGCCCTTAATATCGTCGATATCACCGTCATAAACGGGTATGCGTGAGCAACCCTCTTCTATGGCTAGTCGCACAACATCGTCAAAGCTGCTATCCTGCAGGTCGACTGCTATCATGTCGGTGCGATGGGTCATGATCTCGCTAGCGGCTATATCGTCAAATTCAAAGATGTTGTTAATCATCTCTTTTTGACTTTCTTCGATAACTCCGTTTTCTTCGCCTGCATCAACCAGCATTCGAATTTCATCCTCAGTTACGGCTGTTGGGTCGTTGTTGGGATCAATGCCGAATAGGTGAAGCAACAGATTGGTGGTAACCGACAGTATCGCCACAAAGGGTCGAAACAATGTTTTAAAGAAGGTTACAGGGCCGATTATTGCGTAAGATACCTTTTCGGGATTGTGCAGAGCAACACGCTTTGGCACGAGTTCACCCAGCACAAGCGAGAAAAAGGATAATGCGATGGTGATAACAACTATCGATCCACCCTCTAAAAGAGAGATGGTAGCCTTGTCTGTTATTGCGAGCACCTTGCATAGCCAGTCCGACAGCAGACCTGCAAAGGAGGTTGCAGCAGTTGCTGAGGTCAAAAAGCCGGCAAAGGTAACACCTATCTGAATGGTCGATAAAAAACTGGTCGAGTCGGTGGTAAGCTTTAAAAGCTTTTGCGCTTTCTTGTTGCCGTCCTCGGTAGCTTTAGAGAGCTTATTCTCGTTTAGCGAGATAATAGCCATCTCGCTCAGTGCAAAAAATGCGTTAACAAGTATCAGGCAAAAAAGCGTAATAAGCTTAAATATGATACCATTAGGCCCGGGGTCATCCATTTTTAAAACTCCTCTCAAATATAGAAAATACACGATTATAGTAACAAACCTGTTATTGATTGTCAACAGCCTATGAAGAGTCGCTTTTTGTATATTAAGGTGGAATTGGATAGATTTTGCTCCTTTTGCATGATTTTTCAGCAAAGAATGTTTATTTTTTATCAATTTGACTATTTACACGGCAGTCGAAAAGTGTTAGAATGTAATTGTATGTAAATGTGTCGGCAGTTTTTTTATTGCCGAATAATCATTACCAAATAATTTCTTTTCAAGGAGGATTACATCCAAATGGCAAGAAAAATGAAAACAATGGATGGTAACAATGCTGCGGCTCACGTATCGTATGCATTTACCGAAGTAGCCGGTATTTATCCGATTACTCCCTCGTCCCCGATGGCAGACTATGTCGACATGTGGTCGGCAAACGGCCTCAAAAACATCTTTGGCACCACCGTTAACGTGGTCGAGATGCAGTCTGAGGCTGGTGCATCAGGTACCGTTCACGGCTCACTCGCAGCCGGTGCTCTGACCACCACCTACACAGCTTCACAGGGTCTGCTCCTTATGATCCCCAATATGTACAAGATCGCCGGTGAGCTTCTGCCCTGCGTATTCCACGTATCAGCACGTTGCGTAGCCAGCCACGCTCTTAACATATTCGGTGACCACTCCGACGTTTACGCCTGCCGTCAGACCGGTTTCGCAATGCTTGCAGAGACCAACCCCCAAGAGGTTATGGACCTTGGCGCTGTTGCTCACCTTGCAACCATCAAGGGTCGCGTTCCCTTCATCAACTTCTTCGACGGCTTCCGTACCTCTCACGAGATCCAGAAGATCGAGGCTTGGGACTACAAGGATCTTGCTGAGATGGTTCACATGGATGCTGTTAAGGCATTCCGCCACCGCCCCATCAACCCCGAGCACCCCGTTCTGCGCGGCTCTGCCGAGAACGGTGACATCTTCTTC
>JAZRMJ010000244.1:0-7863 GCA_045647445.1 Acutalibacteraceae bacterium
CAGGTTTTGGCTTGTGGGGAGAGGGTCATCACTTCTTTGAGTTTAACGGAGTTCATGCTAACCACGTTTTCGGCACATGGGAGCGATATGAATATGCTGTTGATGAGCTTATTAAAGCGCATTTGTCAGCATTCCCTAAAACTCCTGCTGTAATGACCTTGCACCTTTGTGATTACCTTGCAGGTCGTAAAGCGCTAAAAGATGGCGTTTGGGTCAGACGAGATAGTTTTGCTGAGTATTATCGTGCTTATGAATCTCTCTATGCTGCATCCCGTCAAAACAATGCAGCATTCTTGTTTGAGACCGACGTGCCGCTTGGTGGATATTGTGAGCCAAGGGCTGACGCAGTAAATCGCAAGATTGATAACGTCAGAATGGCCGAAATGAAGCTTGACCAGGGCACAGCCTATTCGGCAGTTGGTTTTAATCCCGTCGATTTTGAGTGGATGAGAGAAAATCACCCTGAACTGTTTGAGATATATTCAAACAAACTTGGCTATCGCATCAGACCATCGGTTGTTTGGCTTTGCAAATTCCCCGATGGCAAACGCAGTTTAGCTCTTGATATATCAAATGACGGTTGCGCAACACCACCCGGCAAGGTGACCTTTAAGCTTGACGGTCTTGATGGTGCGTGCGTAACTATCGATGGTGACCAGCTTGGCTTAGGCGTTAAGATGATAGAGATACCTCTGCCTGATGACGCACCTGCAAAAGTTATCTTATCTGCCAAAATCACCCTCGGTCAAAAAACTAAGCCTATTTGCTTTGCTACCGATTGTGATGATGGCAATGCACCCTTTAAACTTTCTATCGATTTAGTATTATAAAACAAATCCCCTTGGAGTAATCGACTACGCTAAGGGGATTTTTATTGTAATAGAATTTAATAATTACCAATATAAATAATTAGGTGATTATTTTGAAAATAGTAGTGTTACATTCAAAACAAATTAACTTTTTTGTTGCCGTATCGTCAGTTTTGGCTTTGGCTTTTGTGACGGTTGGTATGCTTGTTTCGGCAAAAGCCAATCGTCTCTTGCCAATTTATTGCACTCAAAATGATAAACGGCAGATTGCAATAACCTTTGATGCTGCGTGGGATGATAGTGGAGTTGACGAACTTATTGAGATTATGGATAAGCACTCAGCTTGCTCAACCGTGTTTGTAGTAGGGGAGTGGGCTCAAAAATATCCCGATGCAGTTAAGAAACTTGATGCAAAAGGCCATCTTATCGCCAACCATTCAAACAAGCATTTACATTTAAAAAACATGACAACAGAGCAGTTTGTAAAAGATACAAAAGCTTGTAATGATGTAATAAATCAGCTTACAGACAAAGACGTAACCCTTTATCGTGGCGCATATGGTGAGTATAACAATATGTCGGTCGAGGCTATACGGAAAATGGGAATGTATTATATACAATGGGATTGTGACTCACTTGACTGGAAGCCTGATTATACTGTTGATATGATAGTCGAATCAGCGCTAAAAAATGTCAAACCCGGCTCGATAATGCTACTTCACATTGGCGCAAAGAATACAGCCCAAGCTCTCGATAAAATACTCTCGCAATTATCCTCAGAGGGATATCAATTCGTAACAGTCGATGAACTGATATACAAAGAAAACTATTATATAGACCATACAGGAAAACAAATGATAAAATAAGCCGTTTTTTTAAAACATAAATAATTATTATCTCTCAACAACTCTTTATCTGTAATTCGTTTTTAACTTCATTAAGGATATAAATATCATAGTTATCAGAGGGAGCCGCCTTAATCAGTTTCTCTCATGTTTACTAATCGCCATCCTACATGCAATAAAAACGCAACATTATTGTTTTCTAAAGAAAGTTTCGAATTATATCTGCTTATCAAATGTAAACACGAGATGAATAATAGTTGACTTGTTTTGCACGCTGACATATAATGATTAAAGATCGTTATTTGTTATTGGGGGATTAAATCATGCCTCGTGCGCGTCATGCTACGGCAACCGATATGTGTGAGGGCCCATTACTTAAAAACATAATAATTTACACTCTGCCCATTATCCTGACAGGTATTCTGCAGCTATTGTTTAATGCAGCTGACCTTGTGGTTGTGGGCCGTTTTTGTGGCAGTGTTTCGGTTGCAGCGGTAGGCTCAACCGGTGCGCTTATAAACCTGATCGTTAACCTATTCATCGGACTTTCGGTTGGAGCAGGTGTTGCTGTTGCTCAAGCTATTGGCTCAGGTGACCAGGTTAAAGTTTATCGCGTTATTCATACTGCAATCCCAATTGCCATAATAGGTGGTGTGTTGCTAACGGTAGTTGGTGTTTTGCTTTCAGAGAGCTTTTTGAGCTGGATGGGAACACCTAAAGACGTTTTAAAGCTTGCATCAGTTTATATGAGGATATATTTTTATGGCATGACTGCAAACATGGTCTTTAACTTTGGTGCTGCAATTCTTCGAGCAGCAGGTGACACTAAGAATCCACTTTATATATTAACCATTGCAGGTGTTGCCAATGTTTTGCTAAACGTTGTGTTTATAGTTATGTTTCATATGGACGTTGCAGGGGTTGCACTTGCAACATCTATATCTCAACTGATTTCTGCAGTTTTGGTTGTTTTAACCCTTATGCGAAGAGACGATATTTGTCGCTTTGAGTTTAAATCTATGAGAATTTATGCCGAGCCGCTTAAAAAGATACTGCATATCGGTATCCCCTCGGGAATTCAGGGATCGCTCTTTTCTATATCAAACGTTATAATTCAGTCATCGGTTAACTCGTTTGGCTCGGTTGTTATTTCGGGTAACGCAGCAGCAGGTAACATTGAGGGCTTTGTCTATATGTCTATGCATGCGTTTAACCAAACTGCGCTCAATTTTACTGGCCAAAACGTTGGTGCAAAGAAGTTTGACAGAGTTTCAAAAATTGCTTGGATTTGTGTGGGCTGTGTTTTAGTCGATGGCTTGCTTTTGGGTGGCCTTGCATATTTGTTTGCAGAGCCATTGCTGTCGATTTATATAACCGATTCAACTGCTGCAATAGGCTATGGAGCCCAGCGTATGCTTTTTGTCTGTCTGCCTTACTGCTTATGCGGAGTTATGGATGTTATGTCAGGCACCATGCGTGGAATGGGCCTTTCAATGACGCCCACAATCATATCTGTTTTTGGTGCATGTGGATTAAGAATACTCTGGATATACACTGTTTTTCAGATTCCACAGTATCACAATTTGCCTGGATTGTTTGCATCTTATCCAATATCATGGCTTGTGACCTTTATTGCTCAGGTTATTTGCTACACAATATACCGAATATATCTAAAACGAAAACAGTTAAAGCTTAATACTTAAATGTTAAAAACGGTCTTGCAGAGTGATTCTGCAAGACCGTTTGAACTTTTTTGATGTTTATTTGTCCATCTGTAATGATTTAATTTGAACCTTAACCATGTTGGTGTATTGGCAGTATAGCGCTTCGCCTAATTCCTGACAGACAGGGTCACCGTCTTGACCACAAAGCATTGCGAAGGTTTGACCAATGCGACGTACTGTGTCTCCACCTTGGCGTCTTGCTAGATAATAAAATGAGAATGAGCCTGAGCTGCCGATATCATCATAAAAGCCGGCATCTAAACGCTTAAGGGTATCATAAAAAGCGTTTAATGCTGTGCGCGCTTCTTGAATTGATTTTGAGTAATCTTCGAGCGCTGTTGCAATGGCATAGCAAAGCAGCAATCTGCGCTGAAGAAGCAACCCGTCGTCAATTTCGAGCTCAAAGCCTCTTTCTGCTTCTTTAGTCATGCCTGCTAAAGCAACGCCTAAAACACGAGCTTTATCAAGAGGATAATGATTATCGGTGTCAGCTTCAGGGGTTTCAATTTGTTTTTTGCTTCCGTTAAAGATTTTAATATCTTCATCAAATGCCATAGCTATCAGCCTTCTTCTTTGATTTGTTTTAAAGCAGTTGCGAGCTGATCGGGGCAGGAGGTAGACTTGAATCCACAGCGAATGCCACTCAGCTTTGAGATAACCTCGTCAATAGTCATTCCTTCAACTAACTTAGCGACACCCTGAGTGTTACCACCACATCCACCATAAAACTGCACTTGTTTAACAATATTGTTTTCAACCTCAATTGCTATTTCGCGAGCGCAAACTCCATTTGTTTTAAAGCTATATATCATGTCTAAAATACTCCTTAAAAAACTATAAACTAATCTTAAATAATAATAACAAATCTTGTTGCTTAATTCAAGCCATTTGTTGATAATTATCCGAGTCTTAAATTGTTGTTGAAAAAACGGACTAAAAGTGGTAGAATAAACAAAATTATATAGGGAGGTGCTTGTCATTAAAACACGTGTAGTCGCATTGCTTTTATCGATAATTATGGTTTTTAGTTTTGCCGGTTGTGCGTTTGATGAGCGACCTTCTGACCAATCGGGCGTAAATTCAGGCTCAAGTGGTAATCGCCCTAATAACACAAGACCACATAATAACGCTCTCTCAGCTTCTAATATTGCGTCAACCCTCTTTCCAACCTTCGATTCATCGCGACAGGTGTTTGTTGTTGATGTAACCGAGCTTGATATAGATACTGTTTCTCTTCTTAAAATGATTCAAGGGCTTGTTGCTAAAAACGAGTCAGCCTCTATATATTATATAACCTGCGAGGCTGATAACTTTTGGATGAGTTATTTAAAAAATGAACTTGGTGTATACTTTTCTGAGATTACCGTTGTGCAAATGCTTTCTATGTATGCCGATTACGTTAAAACAGTAGTGTTATACACTCCTGGAACCTTTGAATATGAATTTGCATGGAACAATGCTTTGCTCCGTGAAAATGCAGTTTGTGCAACCTATGTTGCAGCCAAAAACTGTGGTTTACTATATTCTGCTGAGGTTATTGATGCAAGAGGTGTCTTTGAGGACGAGCAAACAGCATATGATTTTATGCTTGATGGATTGTCAAATAAGACAGCACCTGTTATAACTGCTTGCTCTGAATATAGCCGGTTTGCCGACTACGCATTTGCGTGTGAAGCATTTATGCTCCCCTATAAGGCTGATAGCTTTAATGGTGATGCAACAGCTGATTACCTTGCGTTATTATCAAGTGAAACCCCTGGAGTTATCTATAATGATAATTCTGTTAATAGCGATGTGCTGGCTGTTTATAGTGGTGCAGGATATGGCAGTGTGCCCGTTGGTGAGTTTAATAATGCTACTGTATTCTCATCAATTAGAATAGATTACGATTTTGCTCCTCCTAAGGTTCAAAATGGTAATGGCAAAAAGGATATCGTTTATTTGTCTATCATAATTGATTCTGACAATATAGGTGATGTTCAAAATATCGGATACACAATTTGTAATACTAAAGGTAAGAGCTATAAGCTATCGTTTGAGATTTCTCCGATTATGTATCGTATTGCTCCGTCGATGCTGTTGTGGTATTCGCTCAACACTCGTCAAAAAGGCGATAGCCTTGTTGCATCAGGTGGATGGACAGATATTGACCAATCTGCTATTTCATCTGATAAATATAAGTTGTGGCATAATGTTAATAACTATTTGATTGACAATTGTGGTATAAATATTTCATCTAGCTATAAACTGCGCGACGTTGATGACCTCACCTTCGATGCACTTACTGTTGCTGATGGTGTGCTGTGCTACAACGATATTAACGGAATGGGCGAGGTTGATAATAGCGGCAAAATACCAATAATATCCGTTAATAAGAGTCTAACTCTAAAAGAACTTGAGCAATGCCTTGAAGCTTTGAATCCTAATAGCAATCAACCGTTATATTATGCTTGTGCGATTCCTGTCAATGAATACTTTGCAAAACTGCCTATTTATGACGGTGCACCTGTTTTAACAACCGACAGAATCCCCGATGGATATTACTCAACTACTGAGATAGTTGCCGTTTTAAAAGAAAGGCTAGCAAGCTCTATTAAATTTGTCAGTCCGTCTCAGCTTATGTCATATGCAAAAGATAAATAGTAAAAATCACTCCCTCAAAAAGAGGGAGTGATTTTTTTATCTTATTCTGATTATTTCACCGGGGAATATAGAATCAGGGTCGGCGAGGTCGTTTAACTTTAACAAGCTATCTACACTGGTGAAAAATCGTCGAGCAATAGATGATAGTGTGTCTCCGTATCTGACAATATACCAGTTAGGTCTTGATAACACGGGTATTATTATGCGCTGACCTGCTTGCAAAGACTCAGGGTTTCTAATGCTGTTTGCTTTTGCGATTGCATCTACGGGAACCTGAAACATTTTTGCGATAGAATATAGTGTGTCACCATCTTGCACAATGTGTATGGTGTCGTTCATTTTTTAGCAACTCCTTTCATCACATTATATGCAATAAAATGATAGGTGATATTTTATTGTATCGTCGTTGACATTTGATATAGTTATGATGTAAACTTAAATTATAAAAAATTAAATGTGAGGTGCTTGTAAAATGTTGAAACGATGTTTAATATGTGTGATATGTTTATTTATGGTTCTTTCATTCTCTTTTGCTGGTGCAACAACTGCAAACGCTCAACAGATTGATTTGTTTATTGCCGGCAAGTATCCTGACTCAATGTATGATTATATTTATGAAGAGCTGGCCCAATCTAAAGTGGGTGTTGATATAAGCGAGTATAATGTATTGGTTGATGATATTTCTTGGGTTTATTCATCAGTTACTAATAGTCACCCTGACTTGTTTTATCTTGATACCACCTTTGGATATAGCTTTTCAGGCGAAGTAGCAACAATGCTTTTCCCCACCTACAAATACAGTGGCGAAGAGCTGGTTTCGATGCAACAAGAATATGAGGCCGAAATCACCAAAATAGTTGACCGTTTCAAACATTTGTCTGATGTTGAGGCTGTAGTTGCAGTTAATGATTATATGGCAATCCACTTTAGATATGATGAATCGGGATTGGCAAATGACAACGCGGTGCGTGATGTCTACAATATGCTTAAATATAAGACAGCAGTTTGTCAGGGGTATGCTTTGCTCTTTTTAGATATCATGAATCGCTTAGATATAGAGTGCACCTGTGCTATAAGTTATGATATGAACCATCAATGGAACATTGTAAAGCTTGGTTCTAATTGGTACCATATCGACATTACGTGGGATGACCCTACAGGAGTACCTGATGGTTATGCTTATCACAACTATTTGCTCTTAAGTGATAAAGAAATGATTAATCGTAGTCATTATAATTGGGATCGCATAGATAACTGTGATGACCCCTGTGAGAATGATGACTTTGACCTTTTAACATGGGGTGAGACCAATTCACAGCTTACTCCTAAAAACAATAAGTGGTACTATGTTTATAATTCAGAAGAAGGTATTAAGCTGACCGAAATCAGCCAAGAGGGAAGTAGGGTAGTGTATACTCACTACGATGATTGGCATGTGTGGGGTCAACCTAATTATATTTATTTAAGTAGCCTGTCAACCTCAACGTGGTATAAAAATTGGATGCTGTATCACACCGAAGATAAGCTTTATTGCTACGATACGGTGCTTGGCGCTCAATTTTACTTGTGCGATTTTGATGTAACTAATGGATATGTCTATTATATTCATGCTGATGATGATGTGCTTAAATACACTGTTTCTACAACCCCTAACAATGTTGATGTTGCTCTATCAAACAAACTTGATATTTCAACCATTCATTATTCGGGCGATATCGACGGTTCAGGAGCAATAACCTCAGCCGACTTGATTTCTGCATCACAGGTTGTGCTTGGTTTGGCTGATGCTGATTCACTTGCCTTTGATGATGTTGATGGTGATGATTGTATTGATTCTCTGGA
>JAZRMJ010000245.1:0-1372 GCA_045647445.1 Acutalibacteraceae bacterium
GCCGTTAGGATTAGCATTATAGGCGTCATCAATCAAAAGAGCGCCGTTTATAAATGGCTTCATTTCGAGTCGGTGCTCAACAGGTTTGAGCTGCTCAACAGCATAGCAAATATCTCTCTCGCTAACAGCTAGGTCGAGTGCTATACCAACAGCACCTGCGATATTAAGAACGTTATGCACACCTAAAAGTCTTGATGTTAATTGAAGATTATAATCTTTGTAGCTAAGATTAAACTTCGCACCATCTCTTGAACAAGTAATATCAGAAACCACGATATCGCAATCAAGCGAAGTGCCGTACGATACAACGTTATCATATTCAGCAGATTTCTTTAAAGCATATTCACTATCAAAATTAACGTATACCCTTCCACCCTTCAATGTAACTGAATCGGCAAGCTCAAATTTGGTTTTTGCAACGTTGTCAATTGATTTAAAGGTTTCAAGGTGCTGAGCACCAACCGAGGTAATAACACCAATATCGGGTGATACAATATCGCAAATCTCTTTAATATCACCAATATTTTTTGCTCCCATCTCGCAAACAAAAAGCTCATCAGAAGGCTTAAGATTTTCTCTGACTGTGCGCACAACCCCCAAAGGAGTGTTAAAGCTTGCAGGGGTGTAGGTCAGATTATATTTCTCTTGCAAAATACGCGCAAGAATAAACTTGGTGCTTGTTTTGCCGAAACTACCGGTAATACCAATTGTTTTGAGTGAACTTGAAGCTTTAAGTATTCTTTTAGCATCCTTAATAAAGCGATTTCTGAAAAATCCTTCTATAGGCATATTGATAAGGTTTGCAAGAATAACGCTGATAGGAGTTATAACCGATAAAACTATAAGTGGTATGAAGCCTACATCGGTTATATGACCTAAAAGCGATGCTAATATAATCATCAGCAAATAGACTATACCTGCAGTAACATACATGCGAATAACCCTTGCTGTAAACACAAGGGGTTTAATTGCTTTTTTTTGGCGCTTAGTTGAACCGATTATTGCATAAATCAAATAAATTAAGCCTACAGCTACACTAACCCAGCGTGTATGCTTTATTGCACATGAGAAAATTATAATACACGCCCATACAAGACGAATAATATATCTATCCAGATTACCTTTTAGCCATTTTGAATATCGTGATATAAAATATGAGTTTTGCTGAAGCATATGAAAATCATCGGTGCACAACAGCATACCCGAAACTGCAACGATAAAGAACAATGCAATAAGTTCGGGATTAGATAATATCCATTCAAACCACATAGGTCAGCCTCCAATAAAGCTGTTTATAATTGCGTTTACCTCAAACGGGCTGTCAATAAATGAAAAGTGACCTGCACCCTTTATCACACAAACACCGCTGTCG
>JAZRMJ010000246.1:0-4358 GCA_045647445.1 Acutalibacteraceae bacterium
CTCAGGGTCTATTATTGATGATCCCTAATATGTACAAAATCGCTGGTGAATTATTACCATCAGTTTTCCACGTATCAGCTCGTTGCGTAGCTAGCCACGCTCTTAACATCTTTGGCGATCACTCTGACGTTTATGCATGCCGTCAGACAGGTTTTGCTATGCTTGCAGAATCTAACCCACAGGAAGTTATGGACCTCGGCGCAGTTGCTCACTTGGCATCAATCAAGGGTCGCGTACCTTTCATCAACTTCTTTGATGGTTTCCGTACTTCACACGAGCTTCAGAAGATTGAAATTTGGGATTTTGACGATCTTAAAGAAATGTGCGATATGGATGCTGTAGATAGCTTCCGCAAGCGCGCTCTTAACCCCGAACACCCCGTAATGCGTGGTTCACACGAAAACGGCGATATCTTCTTCCAGCATCGTGAGGCTTGCAACAAGTATTACGACGCTATCCCCGGCATCGTAGAAGAGTATATGGATAAGGTCAATGCTAAACTCGGCACCGACTACAAGCTCTTCAACTACTACGGTGCTCCCGACGCTGATCGCGTTATCATTGCTATGGGCTCTATCTGCGACGTAGCAGAAGAGGTTATTGATTACCTCAACGCTGCAGGTGAGAAGGTTGGTCTTGTTAAGGTTCGCCTTTATCGCCCCTTCAGCGCAGAGAAGCTCGTAGAAGCTATCCCTGCAACTGCAACCAAGATTGCTGTTCTTGACCGTACCAAGGAGCCCGGCTCTCTCGGTGAGCCCCTCTACCTCGACGTTGTTGCTGCTCTTGCTTCTTGCGGCAAGACTGCTACCGTTACCGGTGGTCGCTATGGCCTTGGTTCTAGGGATACTCCTCCCTCAAGCATCTTCGCAGTTTACGATGAGCTTAAGAAGGATGCTCCCAAGAAGCAGTTCACCATCGGCATCGTCGATGACGTTACCAACCTCTCTCTTGAAGAGAAGCCCTCTCCCAACACTGCAGCAGCAGGCACCATCGAGTGCAAGTTCTGGGGTCTTGGCGGTGACGGTACCGTTGGTGCTAACAAGAACTCTATTAAGATTATCGGTGACCACACCGACAAGTATGTTCAGGCATACTTCCAGTATGATTCTAAAAAGACCGGTGGTATCACCATCTCTCACCTTCGTTTCGGTGATAAGCCCATCAAGAGCCCCTACTACATCAACAAGGCAGACTTCGTAGCTTGCCATAACCCCTCTTATGTAATCAAGGGTTACAAGATGGTTAACGACGTTAAGCCCGGTGGTGTATTCCTTATCAACTGCCAGTGGTCTGCTGAGGAGCTCAATGAGCATATGCCTGCTGATGCAAAGCGCTACATTGCTGCTAACAACATTCAGCTTTACACCGTTAACGCTATTGACATTGCTGCTAAGGTTGGCATGGGCAAGCGCACCAACACCGTTCTCCAGTCTGCATTCTTTGCACTCGCAAAGGTTATGCCTGCTGAGGATGCTATCACCTACATGAAGGATGCTGCTACCAAGTCTTACCTCAAGAAGGGTCAAGACGTTGTTGACAAGAACCACGCTGCTATCGATGCAGGTGCAACCGCATTCGTTAAGATTGACGTTCCCGCAGATTGGGCAAATGCTGTTGACGCTGATGCTGCTGTTGTTGAGAATGGCGCAGCTGCTCTTGTTAAGCAGGTTAACACCATCATGAACCCCGTTGCTAAGATGCTCGGCGATACCCTCCCCGTATCTGCATTCGAGGATTGCGCTGACGGTACCTTCGAGCAGGGCGCATCTGCTTATGAGAAGCGCGGCGTTGCAGTTATGGTTCCCGAGTGGGATAACACCACCTGCGCACAGTGCAACAAGTGCTCATTTGTTTGCCCTCACGCTACTATCCGTCCCTTCGCTATGACTGAGGATGAGGTTGCTAACGCTCCCGAAAACCTCAAGCTTGGCACCAAGCCGATCTTTAAGACCGGTTATAAGTACACCCTTGCTATCTCTCCCATGGATTGTATGGGTTGCGGCGTTTGCGTAGGCGAGTGCCCCACCAACTCACTCAAGATGGTATCTCGTGAGAGCCAGGAAGCTCAGCAGGTTGTATTTGATTATTGCGATGCTAACGTTTCTGAAAAGAACGATATCAGCCCCATGATGAACGTTATCACCAGCCAGTACAAGAAGCCCCTCCTTGAGTTCTCAGGCTCTTGCGCAGGCTGTGCTGAGACTGCTTATGCTCGTCTTATCACCCAGCTGTTTGGTGACAGAATGTACATCTCTAACGCAACTGGATGCTCCTCTATCTGGGGTGGTCCTGCTGCAACCTCTCCCTACACCGTAAATGCTGACGGCCACGGCCCCGCATGGGCAAACTCTCTGTTTGAGGATAATGCTGAGCACGGTCTCGGTATGTACCTCGGTCAGAAGGCTATCCGCAATCGCCTCATCGGTCAGGTTAAGGAAATGGCTGCTTCTGACAAGGCTTCTGCCGAGTTCAAGGCTGCTGCTGATAACTATCTCGCAACCCTCGAGGATGGCAAGGCTAACGCTGCTGCTACCGAAGCTCTCGTTGCAGAGCTCGAGAAGGCTGCTGCTGATGGTTGCCCCATTGCTCCCGTTGTTCTTGATAGCAAAGAATACCTCTCTAAGAAGTCTGTTTGGATCTTCGGTGGTGACGGTTGGGCATACGATATCGGCTTCGGCGGTGTTGACCATGTTCTCGCTTCAGGTAACGATGTAAACATCATGGTATTCGATACCGAGGTTTACTCTAACACCGGTGGTCAGGCTTCTAAGGCATCACAGATCGGTCAGGTTGCTCAGTTTGCAGCTGCCGGTAAGGCTATCGCTAAGAAGAGCCTTGCTGAGATTGCAATGTCTTACGGCTACATCTATGTCGCTCAGATCGCTATGGGCGCAGATATGAACCAGACCCTCAAGGCTATCCAAGAGGCTGAGGCATATCCGGGTCCCTCACTCATCATCGGCTATGCACCCTGCGAGATGCACTCTATTAAGGGTGGTATGGTTAACTGCCAGGACGAGATGAGAAAGGCTGTTAACTGCGGCTACTGGAACATGTTCCGTTTCAATCCTGCTGCAAAGGCAGAGGGCAAGAACCCCCTCACCCTCGACAGCAAGCCTGCAACTGCTGATTACAAGGAGTTCATCCTTGGCGAAGCAAGATACGCTTCTCTTACCCGTTCCTTCCCCGAGCGCGCTGAGCAGCTCTTTGATAAGGCTGCTGAGAACGCTAAGGAGCAGAGAGCTCACCTCGAGAAGCTGGTTGAGCTGTATAAGCCCGAATAAGGCATATTTGCAGCGCTCTATAGCATAAATCCAAGGCCCGAAGAACGCCATAAGCGCCCTTCGGGCCTTTAGTTTTAAGAGGTGCAATTTATGACCCCCGTTAAAGATATTGAGCTGTTTTTGTTTGATATGGATGGCACCCTCTATTTGGGTGACCGACTTTTTGAGCCGACAAAGCCTTTGCTCGAGCGCTTAAAGAGCATGGGCAAGCGATATCTTTTTATGACCAACAATTCATCAAAAAGTGTCGATGCCTATGTTGAAAAGCTCGCTAAAATGGGCATTTCGGCTACTCGTGAGGATTTTATGACCTCGTCGCAGGCAACTGCCTATTATTTAAAGCAAAATCATGCCGATAAGCTAATCTATGTGCAGGGCACCCGTTCACTTTTAGAGGAGCTTCAAAAAGAGGGGCTTAACGTGACCGATGCTCGGCAGGATGATATAGGCTGTGTTGTTTGTGGGTTTGATACCGAGCTGACCTTTAAAAAGCTTGAGGATATGTCTATCCTCTTGCTCGATAAGGAGCTGCCATATATCGCCACCAACCCCGACCTTGTTTGCCCGACCGAATATGGCTCGGTGCCCGATTGTGGGTCGGTGTGCGAAATGCTTTATAACTCAACAGGTCGCAGACCGATAGTTATAGGCAAGCCGTCTGGTTTAATGGTTGAGCTCGCTATGGATAGGTGGGGCGCATCAAAGAAAAGCACCATGCTAATCGGTGATAGACTCTATACCGACATCGCCTGTGGCATCGGCGCAGGCATAAACACCGTGCTGGTGCTCAGTGGCGAGACCGATGCAAGCATGGCATTCGAATCGACCCACAAACCTGACTTGACGCTAAACGACGTGGGTGAATTGCTTAAAATGCTGTGCGATTAAAAGCCTTATTCGTATTAAGAAGGTGGCACTGCTTTAGCCGTGACAGATGAGGTGACTAATCTGCTACGAGCTGAGAGACTATGCTGTGAAGTTGTGCTTTTCTCCTTATCCACCACTAAAGTGGCCCCCTTCCCGTCAGGAGAAGGCTGAGGGCGCGCAAAAAAGCCTTGACCTAAGGGGGGGTGT
>JAZRMJ010000247.1:0-4076 GCA_045647445.1 Acutalibacteraceae bacterium
CCGCTTGGCCTCCGACTTGGTGTGGGGCCAATCGTGAGCTGGGTGAGAGGGGAGCGTGCGGCGCCCCATCTGAGCTGATAATATCTCGCATCGCACCCCATTATTGGGAGGAACCCTGCATTTCGGGTTATAAAGGCTCGGGCACTGTGTTCTTTTGTGGTTGCCCACTCGGGTGTGTTTTTTGTCAAAACAAAAAGATAAGCCACCCCACGGAGCCGATCGGCAAAAAGTATTCGGTTGCTGACCTCGCAAGGGCGATGGAGCGTTTGCAAGCCGAGGTGCATAACATCAACCTCGTTACCCCCACCCACTACGCAGATAAGATTGCAAGCGCTCTCGATTTGGCAAAATTAGAGGTGCCCGTCGTTTATAATTCAAGTGGATATGAGCTGCCCAAGACCCTCGATAAGCTTCGTGGCAAGGTTAGCATCTTTTTGCCCGACTATAAGTATTATTCAAATGAGCTGGCTTCTCGCTACTCCTTTGCTCCCGATTACAGCCAGGTGGCGTTATCCACCATTGAGCATATGGTCGATATGGTGGGTGCTCCTCGTTTTGACAGCGAGGGATTAATGCAAAGCGGGGTTATTATAAGGCACCTTGTGTTACCGGGTCACACCGATGACAGCATGAGAGCGCTCAGAGAATTGCGCGACCGTTTTTCAGATAGGGTGCTTATCAGCATCATGAATCAATACACCCCCATGCCTCATGCACCGAGCGAGCTTAGTCGCACTGTTAGTGACGATGAGTATGAGCTGGTGCTTGATTATGCCGACCATTTGGGGCTCTGCAATGGATATCGCCAAGAGGGTGGAGCGGCTAAAGAGAGCTTCATACCCGACTTTGAATAGTTGACTTTTAAGGATTCAATGGTATAATATTTGCAGGTCTAATGAGAAGGAGATTAAAAAATGAAAAAGTTTTTTGCTTTGGCTCTTGCCGTAGTTATGATGCTCAGCCTCACCTCTTGCATCGGCGATAATATCAGAGGTATCTATGAGAGCAATCGCGATCAGATTAAAGACACCCTGAGCGACATTAAAGAGACTGCAAGCGACATTAAAGAGACTGCTAGCAACATCAACAGCCTTAACGACGCCGTTTCATCTGTTGCTGATGAGGTAATCGAAGATTTCAAATTCGGTGCAACCAACGGTGGCGCATACAAAAACACATTTTTGGGTCTTGGCATTACCCTCGATTCAAGCTGGAGGTATCTGACCGATGCCGAGATAGCCGAGCTTAACGGATACGCTCAGTCACAGCTTGATGATGAGCTGGCAGAAAAGCTCAAGAATGCCCCCGATATCTATGATATGCAGGCTATCGGCACCAACAACGCCACCGTTTTTGTTAACTTTGAGAAGCTGAATCTTCTCACCAGCGCAACCATGACCTCCAGCTCATATATCGATATTGCTATGCCTCAAACCAAGACTGCTCTTGAGGGTATAGGTGCTCAAAACCTCATTATCAAAAAAGAGACTGTAACCGTTGCAGGCAAGACTGAGAATGCTATAAAGATTAATTACCAGCTCAACGGCATTGAGATTAACCAGATAATGGTTTGCCTAAAGCGTGGTGGCTACATGGCTCTCGTATCAAGCGCAACCTATGACGGCACCGACCCCTTTATCAATCTTTCAAAGTTTAAAAAGCTTTAATTTATGACCAAAAAGCCTTCCCCGTCTGGGGAAGGCTTTTTAGTCGCACAATTAAAACACCGTCGCAATCTGCTTGCGTGAGCAATCGGGCGAATACTGCCAATTATCTATGTGGTCGCCCTCAAAATAATATTCGACCTCGCTCGGCTCATAATCAGCAGCAAAAGAGTCGATAATTATCAGTTTTATTTTCATCTTTTCGGGGATAATAGATTTTATATAAACGCTTGCCTGTTGCCCCGGAGCAACCCCCTCCCGAAGCTCAGCGAGACCTGCAAGGTTGGGGGTTAATTCAACGAAAACGCCGTAATCCTCCACCGTGCGAATGATGCCCGACACCGTTTGCCCCTGCTGAAAACGTTCGGCGTTTTCCTGCCAGGTGCCGAGCAGCTCCCTATGAGAGAGTGATATGCGCCCGTTATCATCTATTGAGCGCACCACCGCATAAATATCATCAGAGGGATAAAATCGGTCGCGTGGGTGCGAAATGCGTGAAACCGAAATGGCATCAATGGGCATAAGAGCGATAATACCGCATCCGATATCGCAAAAGGCTCCAAAGCTCTCAAGATGGGTCACTCTCGCCTCAATAATATCTCCTGCCTTGAGCTTTGATATATACTCCTTAAGGCAAATTTTTTGAGCCCCTTTGCGAGAGAGCATAGCCGTCACCTTGCCACCTGAGTGGACTATGTCAGTCACGGTGAAGCAAACAGGCTTATTAACCCGAGATATCAGGGCAATGTCTCGCACTTGACCCTCAGTGATGCCGATTGCACCCTCACTGCGAGGTATTACGCCCCTGATGTTGGCACCGAGGTCGACAATCAGGTTGTGCTCTGAATCGCACATGATAGCCTTCGCTTCGAGAATGCGCCCCCTCTCGAGAGCATCGTTAAGGGTTGATAGAGTTAGATTGGTTGAGGTGGAGTTTCTCCCCTCGGGCATAAATTTTGTCATTATTTATTCATCCTTCCCGCCTTACTAAACAAGGCTTTTTGACGGTATCCGTCTTTTAATTTATATGACCGTCACTTTGCGTTAATGATAATTTGACCGTCTGGTTTTATCTTAGCAAAGGTGGTTAGGATGATATTGTCGAAACAGGGTGTAGCTGTAAAAAATTTACAGTCTTTTTCTCTCGACCGAGGTTGCGCCTGCGTTGTGAAGCACCGATTCGACCGACCTTGCCATCTTGTCAGATACCACCTCAACAGAGCAGGTAACTATTTTTGTGCGCTCTAAATATCCGTTTGTGGTAGAGTAGCCGTAGTTTGCAGGCAGCATAATCCACGGGTCTAGTCCGTTTTGCGGAGCATAGGGCAGCATAAAGGGAGTGTCGATAGCTTTGTTTCGAGTTTGCGAG
This sequence comes from Acutalibacteraceae bacterium, assembly GCA_045647445.1. GTDB lineage: Bacteria > Bacillota > Clostridia > Oscillospirales > Acutalibacteraceae > RGIG2206. The sequence continues at coordinate 3,034 of JAZRMJ010000247.1, forward strand.
GTTATGGTGATTGCGCCCACTCCGTCAATTTGGTTTCGAATGCGGGTGGTTGCTCTGTCAGCCATATCGACCGACTGAAACTCGGCAATTATTAATCCGATAATAACACCTTCTTTCTCGCTTATTATCTGCCCCCGTTAATGTCTTAAGCAAAGAATATTCTGCCACTAAAAAAATAAACATATCTTGAGGTGGCAAAAATGTTTTTAATTTTTAAAATTACTGCAAAACGACTTTTTATAGCAACAGCAATGCTGATAATAGCCCTTTTGATATTTGATGCTGTGCGCACGTTTAATCAAAACGAGATAGTCTGCAGCAGCGATAGCGAGAGGGTGCAGTATCTTAAAGGGCAGGGCATAGAGGTTGACCCTACACCTCTTTGGGTTAAAGACACGGTGATATCAAAATCATCCTCACACGGCTGGGCAGAGTATGAAAAACTGCTCAGCAAAGCAGGTTTCAGCCTTAAAAACTATTATGGCGAGAGGGTGCGAGTTTATTGCTATTCTATAAAAGATGAGGGCGGCGATAGCAGCGTGCGGCTGCTTTGCAAGGGCAACAAGATTATCGGTTTTGAAACAGCTTAGTCACAAAAAGTTAACATAATATGCAAATTGACCCCCTTGAACAAGTCAAAAATCTAATTTTTGGTCATGTTGCTGTAATCACGAATTTTGGTTGGTTATAATACATAAAGCCCTATAAAAAAGTTTGTAAGGATGGTTAATAGTAAAAGTCCTTCACATTTGTTATAATAACATGGTAAAAACGGGTGAATATAAATTGCCCTTAATAATATTTAGGAGGTCAATTCAAATGGCAGAACTTCAACTTAAAGGTATTTATAAGAAGTACGCAGGCAACGTTGTTGCTGTTTCCGACTTCAACCTCGACATTAAAGACAAAGAGTTTATCATCCTGGTCGGCCCTTCCGGCTGCGGCAAATCAACAACCCTTCGTATGATCGCAGGTCTCGAAGAGATTACCGAGGGTGAGCTCACCATCGGTGGCAAGCTGGTTAACGACGTTGCTCCTAAGGA
>JAZRMJ010000248.1:0-2157 GCA_045647445.1 Acutalibacteraceae bacterium
CCCCTAATTAAAGACTGGGTTATGATTGCTTCTCATCGTCAAAACAGACCCCAAATGCCTAAGGATTATTGTCCTTTCTGCCCCGGCTCAGGTAAGGTGCCTGATCAATTTGACGTCTACGAATACGATAACGATTTTCCTGCATTGTCTCAGCTGCCCCCTCAGCCTGATGATGTTGCAAATGACTTTTTTAAGGTTAAAGAGGCTTATGGTAAGTGCGAGGTTATTCTTTATTCACCCGATCACACCATAACCCTTCCTGAGCTTCCCACTGACCACATCAAAAAGCTAGTTGATTTGTGGATTGAGCGCTGCAATGTTATCTGGTCTGATGAAAAGATTAAGTATGTTTTCATTTTTGAGAATAGAGGAGAAGCCGTTGGTGTAACCATGCCCCATCCTCATGGTCAGATTTATGGCTACTCAGTTGTTCCTAAGAAACTTGAGCTTGAGCTTGAGGCTTCAAAAGAGCATTTTGAAAACAACGGTGAGTGCCTCTTCTGCAAAATGCGTGATGAAGAGATGACCGATGGTCGCAGAATTGTTTTTGAGAGCGAACATTTTGTTGTTTTCTTGCCCTTCTTCTGCGAGTATCCCTATGGCGTTTATATCATGTCTAAGCGTCATCTCGGCAACATCGCTCAGTTCACTGAGGATGAAAAGGCAGATTTCGCTGAGGTTCTTCGTCTTACAACAGGTATGCTTGATAGCCTCTTTGGTTACAAGTTCCCCTACATGATGTGCATGCATAATGCCCCCGTAAACGGTGAAGATACTAGTGAATACTATCATTTCCACGTTGAGTTCTTTCCACCCATGCGTTCGGCTGACAAGATTAAGTTTAATGCATCAAGCGAGACCGGTGCTTGGGCTCATTGCAACCCCACTGCTCCCGAGCTTAAGGCTGTTGAGCTTCGTGAAGCACTTGAGCGTTTTAAGGCTCAAGGCTAATTAGAGGTGTTAATATGAATTTGTTTTATATTGCTACTAAAGCTGTTGAAGAGCCGCATTGGTCTAGCGTTGTTTTAACGGGTCTTGCTATTGTTTTCGGCATGCTCCTTCTTTTTGTTATATTATTCTCAGTTTTCGGCCTCGTTGCAAAGTTGAACAATAATAGCAAATCTAAGGCTGTTGCTCCTGCTCAGAAGCCGGTTAGTCCCGTTAAGGTAGCTGCTACTGTTGCTTCTGCTGCTCAAAATGATGATGAACTGATTGCTGTTATCACTGCTGCAGTTTATTCAATGTATGAGGGAACCACTAAAAAACCTATTATTCGCTCAATTAAGCCAGCTCGTTCAAACGGCAGATCTGCTTGGGCAACTGCAGGTCTTATGAACAATATTAAATCGTTTTAAGGAGGATGTCTAAATGATTAATGACTTTTTAGATGCGGTTTTAGGCATTCTTAATGGCTCAGGTGTTGCTGCGTTCTTTGTTGGCGAGGGCTGGAAAAACCTTGTTATGATTTGTGTTGCTTGTGGGCTTTTGGTGCTTGCAATCAAATTTAAGTTTGAACCCCTTTTGCTTCTTCCGATTGCATTTGGTATGCTTCTTGCAAACCTTCCTAATGCAGGTATTTATCACCCTGAGATTTGGGATGTTAATAACGTAGAATTTTGGATAAAGGATGAGGCTGGTTACCACATAATGGCCGGTGCAGTATGCCGCAGCGGTGGTTTGTTAGATATCCTTTACCTTGGCGTTAAGCTTGGTATTTATCCACCCCTTATCTTTCTTGGCATCGGCTGTATGACCGACTTTGGACCACTGATTAGTAACCCCAAGAGTTTCTTGCTTGGTGCAGCAGCTCAGCTTGGTATCTTCGTTGCTTACTTTGGTGCTGTTATGATTGGCTTTACCAGCCCTGAAGCAGGAGCAATCGGTATCATCGGTGGTGCTGACGGCCCGACCGCTATCTTCACTGCTTCAAAGCTCGCTCCTCATCTGCTTGGCGCTATAGCTGTTGCAGCCTACTCATATATGGCGCTGATTCCTGCAATTCAGCCTCCTATTATGAAACTGCTGACTACCAAAAAAGAGCGTATGGTTAAGATGGAGCAGCTCAGAACTGTTTCTAAACTTGAGAAAATCCTTTTCCCTGTGCTTGTAACTATCGTTGTTTCTCTGCTTCTTCCTGATGCCGCTATTCTTGTTGGC
>JAZRMJ010000249.1:0-1218 GCA_045647445.1 Acutalibacteraceae bacterium
GTTGCTCAACTGAAAGATTTTGGTCTAGTTTGCCAATTGCAACCGATGCCTCGCTTTGAGAATATCCAAGCGAAACGAAGTCGGAGGCCAAGCGGTCTTAGGAAAGACAACTCTGCCTTTCAACTCCTTGGCTCACAGAACGACATGGCTACGATCCGACTTGTTGCTCAACTGAAAGATTTTGGTCTAGTTTGCCAATTGCAACCGATGCCTCGCTTTGAGAATATCCAAGCGAAACGAGAGCTGCAACAGCATCGGCAGAGTTACCACTTTCGCTTGCAACGGCAGCAGCCCTAATATCTTCTTGAGATGATGTAGCAATACCACCGACCTTATCTTTAAGCTCCAGCACGATTCGTTGAGCTAGTTTAGCACCAACGCCTGATGCCTTAGTGATGCTTTTAGAGTCGCCACCGGCAATAAAAACACACAGTCTATCAGCGGTGAACTCCGAAAGGATAGACATTGCAACCTTAGGGCCAACACCACTAACCGAAGTAATCAGCTTAAACATATTAAGCTCTTCGGGTGTGCTGAAGCCAAACAAATCAACTGCATCTTCCCTAACATTCATATGGGTTAAAATAAAAACATCATTACCAACGGTAGGCAGCGACTGAAGTGTGTTTAAAGAAACGTTGCAACGATAGCCAACACCACCACACTCAATAACAGCACTGCTTAAATCTGTATATATCAATTTACCAGACAGAGAATAGATCATTTAAATCTTCCTTTATCAATTAAATTCATAACCGAACCATGTGAATGAACGTGGCATATTGCAGCAGCAAGAGCATCTGCAACGTCATCGGGTGACGGAGCTTTTTGAAGACCTAAAAGCATTCTGGTCATCTCAATAACCTGTCGCTTCTCTGCTCTGCCATAGCCAGTCACTGACTGTTTAATCTGGAGTGGAGTGTATTCATATATCGGCAATGAAGATTTGCGAGCCGCAAGCAGAATACAACCTCTTGCTTCGGCAACTGCAATAGCAGTGGTTGTGTTGGTATTAAAAAAGAGCTTTTCGATTGAAAGCGCATCGGGCTTATATTGGTCTATCAGCTGTAAAACCCCGTCATAAATCATCTCAAGCCTTTGTGAAAGATCAATTTTTGCAGGAGTTGTGATAGCTCGATAGTCAAGCGCTTTAAATTTATTGCCGTTGCTTTCAATAACACCACAGCCGACAATTGCATAGCCGGGGTCAATTCCTAA
>JAZRMJ010000250.1:0-8329 GCA_045647445.1 Acutalibacteraceae bacterium
CAATCGAGATTTCTTCATCAACAAGCTCATCTATTATGCGCTGGTCAACACCCTCGTAGTGACCACATAGGATAACAAAGCCCTCAGTTTGAGCAAGCTCAACTGCTCTTTGCTGAGTCAGGGTATTGCCACGGGGTGACATATAGATAAGATGTGGGCGATAGCCACGCTCTTTGCTTATGGCTTCAAAGCAATCATATATAGGCTGGGGTGCCATAATCATGCCCATTCCGCCTCCGTAGGGGGAATCATCCACCCTGCCATGCTTATCGGTGGTATAATCTCGAATGTTGACACAATTAATTTCAATCTTTTCGGCCGCAACTGCCCTGCCGATTACACTCTCGTGGACTACGGTATTGCACATCTCTGGGAAAAGGGTCATTATATCAATTCGCATCGTCAAACAGCCCCTTTAATGGACGAATGGTTATTACTCCACTCTCAACGTCAACCTCGCACACAACGTCGGGTATAGCAGGGATAAGCACCTCGCCATTGGCAGTCATGATATGCCAAACGTCGTTAGCGCCTGTTTCAGATACGTCACTAAGAGTGCCATATTCAGCGCCGTTATCGGCATCAACAACACGGCAGCCTATAAGGTCTTGCACAAAGTTGGCACCGTCGGTCAGTTTAACATCCTTGCGATTAATATAGACAATTTTGTTGCGCAGTTGCTCGGCTGAGGGAATATCGTCGATACCCTCGGCTTTTAGAATGACCATGTTGCCATGGGCTCTTGATCGAACTACTTTTATATATTTTTCGCCCTTATCATCAAGATAAAGACGCTTGAATTTGGTTAAAAACTCGGGTGAATCACACCAAGGATGAACTCTCATCTCGCCTCTGACACCATGGGTGCCTGTGATTTTGCCCGTTTCGAGAAAGGGTTTTAACATAAAAATCCTCCTAATCGACAAAAAAGGGCAGCCAAAAGAGCTGCCCCGTTTTGTATAGACCAGATCAGTCGATTTCGACCATGATCTTTTGACCCTCGCGGCTTGCGACTGAACGCATAATCGCGCGAATCTCTTTTGCAATACGGCCCTGTTTGCCGATAACTCGACCCATGTCATCAGCAGCTACGTGGAGATGATACACCACTACCTGCTCAGAGTTGGGCTCGTCAACGGTTACATTGACCGCATCAGGCTGGCGAACTAATCCGCGAGCGATGGTTGCCAAAAGTTCTTGCATCAGATGATACCTTCCTTTTTGAGCAGAGCCTTAACGGTATCGGTGGGCTGAGCACCGTTGCCGATCCACTTCTTAACAGCCTCAACATCAACCTTAACCTCTGCGGGGTCGGTAAGGGGATTGTAGTAGCCTACCTCCTCGATGAAACGGCCGTCACGGGGGAATCTGGAATCCGCAACAACTACACGGTAAAAGGGAGCCTTTTTAGCGCCCATTCTGCGAAGTCTGATTTTAACTGCCATCTTTCGCACCTCCTGTGAATAAAATGTTGTATATGACCGTCGGTAAACGGCCGATACGGATAAGCCCATTGCTCATCCCCATCGGTCGTTCGCCGCGGAAAATACCGAAAATAAATTAAAAACCGGGGAATCCACCACCGGGCATGCCGGGGAATCCACCACCCGGGAAACCACCTCTGCCACGACGCTTTTTACTGCTGTTTTTCATCTGTTTGAACATCTTTTTCATCTGCTCATACTGATTTAGCAGGCGATTAACATCCTCAACCTTAACACCACTGCCTGCGGCAATGCGGCGTTTTCTTGAGGCATTGATTATATCGGGTTTTGCTCTTTCAGCAGGGGTCATTGAGTAGATTATAGATTCGACCCTCAGAAGCTGACGATCGTCGATGTCGACGTCGCGAATCTGCTTCTCAACTCCAGGCACCATAGACAGAACCTGCTTTAGTGAACCCATCTTTTTGATTTGCTGGAATTGGGCTAAAAGATCGTTAAGATCAAATTTGTTTTCGCTGAGCTTACGAGCCATCTCTTCGGCTTGCTTCTCATCAAGCTGTTGCTCTGCCTTTTCAATAAGGCTGAGCACGTCGCCCATGCCTAAAATACGAGATGCCATGCGACCAGGGTGGAACTCTTCGATATCGTCGAGCTTTTCGCCTGTGCCGACGTATTTGATAGGCTTGCCTGTAACGGCACGAACAGAGAGGGCTGCACCACCTCGGGTATCGCCATCGAGCTTTGTGAGCAAAACGCTATCTATCTCGAGCAAATCGTTAAAGGCTTTTGCAACGTTGACGGCATCTTGACCTGTCATAGCGTCGACAACGAGAATTATCTCATCGGGCTCGGCAACGTCACGAATGCATTTGATTTCATCCATCAAATCCTGATCGATATGCAGTCGACCTGCAGTATCGATGATGACTATATCGTTGCCGTAATCTTTAGCGTGTAAGATAGCCTCTTTGACTGTTTTTTCAGGCTTTTGGGTGCCTCTCTCAAAGACCTCACAGCCTGCCTGACCACCGACAACCTTGAGCTGCTCAATTGCGGCGGGTCGATATATATCGCAACCAACAAGCAGAGGTCTGTGACCCTTGCTTTTGAGAAGCTTTGCGAGCTTAGCTGAGTGGGTGGTCTTACCAGAGCCTTGAAGACCACTCATAAGAATTACGGTGGGTAGCTTGCTTGACATGTTGAGTCTAACATGCTCACCACCCATAAGAGCTGTGAGCTCCTCGTTGACCACCTTAACGACCATTTGACCGGGGGTCAGCGAATCCATAACACGCTCACCGATGCATTTTTCGGTAACGGTGGCAGTGAAATCTTTGGCTACCTTATAGTTAACGTCGGCTTCGAGCAGAGCCATGCGAACCTCTCGCATTGCATCTTTAACGTCGGGCTCACTCAGTTTGCCTTTTGAGCGCAATCGTTTGAATGCTGCACTTAGTTTGTCTGATAATCCTTCAAACGCCATTGTTGCGCCCCCCTAGTCTTGCTTTAATGCAGTGTCGCACAAAGCTAAAATGCTTTGCGCTGTGGCTTTATCACACCCGTCGGTCGCTGCCTTGATAAGCTCAATCGCTGATGATGCCTGCTCAAGCCTTTTAACAAAGCCGAGCTTTTGCTCCATCTCGGTCAATTGCTCAACCGAACGCTTGATGGTATCGCGAACTGCTTGTCGGGTTACGCCCTCATTCTCGGCTATTTCAGCTAAAGATAAATCTTCGCAATAATAGTAGCCAACAAAGTCTCGTTGACGGTCGGTCAGCATAGCACCGTAGGTATCGAGCAGAGTAACAACACTAAGGTCTTTGCTCATTTTGACACCCCCGTAGACGGTCTGTAAAGTAAAAAGCCTTTACACCTGAGGTCTATTATAATCAAGTTGCACAAACTTGTCAAGACAAATTTTATCAGTTTGCCAATTAATTTTTGCACTAAACTCACTCAAGGTATGAATAGAAGTTTTTGTTGAATAAACAAGGCATTTAGTGTATAATTAAGTATGTATAATTTTGTTTTAAGAGGTGGAATTTTGAAGCGCCTTATATCTTTAATGCTTTGCTTTTTAATTATCTTTTTAACCTGTGGTTGCAGTGGCTCCGACTCGGCTTCGAGCACGGTCAGAATAGTTATGAACTATTGCCCAGACAACCTTGACCCTCAGCTTGCCGAAACAGATGAAACTTTGGCCATCGTGCGTAATTGCTATGAGGGTTTATTCAGACTTGACGACGGCAAGCTCAAAAAAGCTGCGTGCTCCGATTATATAGTGAGCGATGACGGGCTCGAATGGGTATTCACCCTTCGTGATGCTAAGTGGTCTGACGGCAAAAAGGTTACGGCTAACGACTTTATATTTGGTCTTCACCGTGCTTTGGCTCCTGAGACGGTCGCTCCAAACGCTCAGCTGTTATCTTGCATAAAAGGTGCATCCGATGCGCTTGTGGGTAAGGCAAGCCCGACCACTGCAGGCATCAGAGCAGAGGGAAAAGACAAGCTTGTAATCACCCTTGAAAAGCCTGAAGCTGACCTGCCTGAAATATTGACCCGTGCTATGTGCATGCCCTGTCGCAAAGACGTTTTTGTCAAGGCAGGTGGTCGCTACGGCATGAGCTCTGAGCTGATGGTAAGCAACGGCCCATTCAGAGTTTCGTCGGTTAGCACCTCAATTCAAATAGTAGCAAACGAGCATTATAACGGCAAGTTCACCCCCAAGGTTGCCCGAGCCGTTTTCACCTATGGCACGACCGATTCAGAAAGAATTAACAGCATCAACTCTGACATTGCTAATATGGCTGTTATTTCGTCTGCTTCGCTTGATGAGGCTGACGCTGCCGACCTTGACGTTACCCGTTTTGACGACACGGCATGGGCTGTGATTATAAACCCCTCTGAAAAGGTTGTGGGCGACAAAAAGGTTTCTGCTGCACTCAAAAAGGCTGTAAGCAGTGCAACCTATGAGGACGCTATGCCTAGTGGTTACTTAACCTTTGGTGGTGTTATTGCCGACGCTCTTATGGTCGAAAACAAGCCTTATGAGCAGTTTGCAAAAAAGCGCAATCCCCTTTTGGGCGATAAAAAAGCTTCTAAGGAGCTTATTGACGCACTAAAACAGCACAACGGGAAGCTGCCTGCGCTGACCATGATTTATCCTGCTGACAGTCAGTTAAAGCCTGTTGCAGCTCGTTTGGCGCAATACTGGCAACAAGAGCTTGGCGCCGTTATCAACATTGAGGCAGTTTCGGCTGATACTCTAAACAGTCGCACGGGGTCGGGTGATTATCAGTTAGCTCTCTGCCCCATCACCTCTAACGATGGCACTGCTGTGAATGCAGTCAGAGCCTTTGTGGGCGATGATGAGAGGTCTGAATTTGGCTTTGTTGTTGACGGTTTATCAAGCCTTGTGGGGCTATCAGGCAGCGTTACAGCTCAATCCATAAGCAAGGCTGAAGATATTCTTATGAATCAGCCTAACATTATCCCTATTGCTATAAGCGGCAGGTGCTACGCCTATTCGGGCGAGCTTAAAAACATAAGACTCGATATGCTTCAAGGTCAAATTGCTTTGTATTAACCTACAACAAAACAAGGAGTGTTAAGCATGACTAACTACAAGGATTGGAAAACGGCAATTTCTGTAGGCGACACTAGTTTTGAGGCTTTAAAGAGGCTGACTGATTGCGACGTAGACGCAATCGAGATTAGCCGTGGCTGGAGAGAATATCACCTTATTGATTGGCAAGAGGCTAAGGCCAACGCTGACAAAGCAAATGTTGAAATTTGGTCATTTCACCTGCCCTTTGCCAATGAAATTGACATTGCTCATTTAGACGAGGATGAGAGATTGTCGGCAGTTAACATCCATAAGAATTTAATTAAAAAGGCTTCTGCTGTGGGGGTTAAGGTGTTCGTTGTGCATCCGTCGGCTGAGCCGATTGCTGACGAAAATCGCCCTCAAAGTTTAGAAAATGCAAAGCGCTCACTTGCAGCACTCGCTGAGCATGCTGATAAATTCGGTGCTACTATTTGCGTTGAGGATTTGCCTCGCACCTGCCTCGGTCACGATGCTAAAGAGATTAAAGAGCTTATCAGCGCTGACGAAAGGCTCAGAGTTTGCTTTGACGTTAACCATCTTTGCATGGAATATGGTTGCACTCACAAGGATTTTGTTGAAATGCTTGGTGATAAAATTGTGACCACTCACATGAGCGACTACGATTTTATTGATGAAAAACACCTATTCCCCGGTATTGGTAAGATTAACTGGAAGGAACTCGTTGAGTTACTTGAAGGGGTCGATTATTGTGGTCCATTCCTTTATGAGGGTGGATTTAGCCCGAGTGGATGGAGCCCTGAACTGCCCTATGGTAAAATAGAGGATGCCAAAGATAGGCACATGAATATTAAACAATTCACAGGTGAATAAGAGAAAAGAGCTTGGATTAAATTAAACTCCAAGCTCTTTTAATTTTATTTAGTTACATCCATCATGGTGCCGATAAAGAATGGGGTGTTTGTTTGGCAATCAAATATCATATAAACAAATGGGCGGTCAAGATAAACAACTTTATCTGTCTCGATAAAACCCTCTGCTTTGAGTTCAACGGTTGTTGCGGCAGCAGCTTTAGTGCCTTTTGCGCCAACTGAGATAAAGGTTTTATGAAGCACTCGGCTGATATAGATATTGCCGTCTGCGTTGCCGATTCGATTGAAGTTTGCCTTATCCCCATTAAATGCATCGCTCATACCCATTGAGCTTAGGATATCAGCCATCTCAACGTCGTAGCTTGTTTCAAACTTAGGCAGACCTGCGAAAACTGACATGTTTTTGCGGGTGGATAAGATTTTAGCAAGGCGCTCGGTGGTGAGCGAATTGACGTATTCGTTAATGGTTACATCTTCATCGGGCAATAGGGCTGCAAAGGCAAAGCGATTGCCCTTATAGTATTTGACAAAGCCGACTGCATTATCATCCTCCAAATAGGTGTTTTCGATGCTAGTCATGTATTTTGCAGAGACTTGCCTTTTATCGGCTGTTTTAAATTTGCCGTTATTTATATCGGCATCAATATATTCTTGCTGCCACTTGGCATCAAAGGCAAGGGCATTGACAAGATACATAATCGCTCCACCCGGGATTTCATCTAAAACTTCAGGTATCATACCATCGGTATTGTGCTTAACCCAATTATTGATATCCTTAACGGTATCGTCATTAAATGGGGCTTTGTAGGTAGATGCTCCGAAATAGTCGGCATTGGTTTGCAAAAAATCCTTATTTACGGTGATTCTGCCATCATCGGCAAACCAAATTGAGTTAGCAAGGCTTAGCTTGCCCTTATCGTTATTTGGCAGGGTCGACATATAGCTATAAAATCCACTATTGAGCTTATTTATCGGCAGACCGAGGGTCTGCTCCATTTGGGTTAGGGTGTTGCCATCTGCTCCGTTAGCAGTCATTGACATGGCGCTGAGCACCGACAGAGGTGATATAAGGGTGTTTTTATCGCCACTAAGGCTTGCTTTAAAGAGGCGAAGAGCAAAATCGGTTTGGCCCTGGCTAAACTGCGAGAGATCGCTCTCATTTTGGACGCTGTTTGGCTCTATTCCCTCCATTAAATCGTGAGCCTGAGCTACAAAGTTGCCGTTTGGTGATGAACCCCACATGCCAAAGGATACTGCACCCGTGATAGCCAGGCACACGCTTGCGGCAAATGCGACCCATTTGGTAAGGGCTATTCTTTTGCGTTTTTTAGAGTTTCGTTTGACGGCAGTTTGCTCAATCAAATTATCATCGAGCATTGTGATTGCATCGTGCAAATTATCTTGTTTCATATTTCAAATCCCTCCTCATTAAGATAGGCTTTGAGCCGACACCTTATGCGATAAAGCATGCTTTTGGCTTTTGCTTCACTCACGCCTGTATAGTCGGCCACCTTTTTTAGTGGGTCTAAAAAGTAGTATCGTCCGATAAACAAATGTCGCTCCGCCTCGCTTAGCGTTAGCACAAAATCGTTAATCAGCCGAACGAGAAGCTTTAAATCAAATTCGCTCTCGGTAGTTCGGTCAGACGATATGCAATCTGCGAGTTCGTCTAAAGACAAATCATATTCGCTTTGCTGACGTTTTATTCGATTGCGTTTGCGAAAGATATCGATTGCGATACGCCTTGTGATTTTAGCAAGGTAGGTCGAGAGCACCGACGGGTTGTTTGGTGGTATCGACCCCCACGCAGCAAGATAGGTATCGCTGACGCACTCTCGACTATCCTCACTGTCGGACAAAATATTTTGCGCTATGGTCATTAAATAACGTTCATATTTTTGCCGTGTGGCTTTAATCGCCGACTGGTCACGGTTAAGATACAGCTCAACAATATTTTTATCTTGCATTCATATCACATCCTTTAAAGGCGCCTTCACTAATATATCTCGTCAAAAAAGAGATTTGGTTTTATTAAATTTAAAATTTTAGGCCACCGAAATCGGTGGCCTTTAATTTTATTCTTCGCTGAGCTTTGCTGATTCAATTACCTTTTGAGCAAGCTGAGAGGGCATATCCTCATATCTCTCAAAGGTGAGGGTGAATTCTGCTCTACCCTGAGTGATGGAGCGCATAGCTGTTGAGAAGTCATGCATCTCGCCCATTGGTACCTCGGCAACAACCTCGGTCAGCTGACCACCAAGAGGATTCATGCCGAGCACTCTGCCGCGACGCTTGTTGATATCGCCTATAACGTCGCCCATCAAATCATCGGGGATGGTAACGCTAAGGTTGCCGATAGGCTCAAGCAGAACGGGTTTTGCCTGAGGCAGACCGGTCTTGTAAGCAATAGAAGCTGCAGTTTTGAATGCCATTTCGGATGAGTCAAC
>JAZRMJ010000251.1:0-2699 GCA_045647445.1 Acutalibacteraceae bacterium
CGAGTTTTTTCGATAGCTTCGTTGAGTTTTTCGACGCTATCGACAACCAAATAATTTTTAGGTTCCATATGAATCCTCCTAAAAGCAAATACATAATAGAGTATGCTTTGTTTTAACTTTTGTTTTTGATTTTTCAACTTGGTTATTATTTTAACAAAGTTTGTCGCAAAATGCAAGCATTATTTTATTTTTCTTGTTAATTATTTGTCAATCTCTTTGCGTAAAGCTTTTACATTGCAAAAAAAAGCACTGTTTTCTAAATAAAAACAGTGCGTTTAGTAGCTATCAATTGTTGAATTATTTTGAATTATAAAGTCAATACATTATATATAGTTTCAATCTCGTCTGCCGTGAAGGTTAAATTGTCGAGTGATGCTACATTTTCTTTAATTTGGACGCTATTGCTTGCGCCGACAAGCACACTCGTGACCTTGCCAACGCTTAAAAGCCATGCGATAGCCATTTGAGAGAGGGTTTGACCTCTGTTTATTGCGATATTATTGAGCGCATCGATTTTTTCGAGCAACTCCTTTGAAAGTCTATCTTCGCTCAAGAATGTATCAGGTTTTGCGGCACGGGAATCGTTGGGTATTCCCTTTAAATATTTATCAGACAAGATTCCCTGCTCAAGGGGTGAAAATGCGATTGAGCCCATACCACTGTTGTGAGTAGCGTTTAATATTCCATCGGTTAGCACATGCCTATCAAGCATAGAAAAGCGCAACTGATGAATAAGAGGACGGATGCCCATGCTTTTAAGTATATTAGCCGCTCTTTCGGTAGTTTCAGCATCATAGTTAGAAATGCCGACATAAAGCGCTTTGCCACTTCTGACGATATCGCAAAGAGCACCCATTGTTTCTTCGAGGGGTGTGTTGGGGTCCATTCGGTGATGATAAAAGATATCAACATAATCAAGACCCATTCGCTTTAGGCTGGCATCAAGACTTGAAATCAAATGCTTTCTGCTTCCGAAATCTCCATAGGGACCAGGCCACATATAATAGCCTGCTTTGGTTGAGATAACCAACTCATCACGATAGCCTGCCAGTTCATTTTTTAAAATCTTGCCGAAATTGGTTTCAGCTGAGCCTGCAACAGGTCGGCCGTAGTTGTTGGCTAAGTCAAAATGTGTTATGCCAAGGTCAAAGGCAGTGGTCAGCATATTGACCATGTTGTTATAGTCGGCGCCTTCATAAAAATTATGCCACAAGCCAAAAGAAAGTGAGGGCAGTTTAAGCCCACTATTGCCACAATAGTTATATTGCATTGAATCGTATCTTTTTTCATTTGCTAAACAGCTCATATTTTTCTCCTTTATTTTTTAGTTCATATTATTTGCACAGCGTTGGTTTTATTTAATTGAATCGCGATACTCTTTTGGAGTCTTGCCTGTTGACTTTTTGAATATTTTTGAAAAATATTGCACGTCTAATATTCCACAATGCAAGGCAACCGTTTGAACCTGCAATTGGGTTGTGGCAAGAAGATGTTTTGCATATTTAATTCGCTTTTCGCGTATATACTCTGTTACAGTCTTGCCAGTTTCTTTTTTAAACACGGTCGACAGATACCCTGCGCTGACCTTTTGACTCTCCGCAAGTGAGCTTAGCGATAAATCTGCAGATAAATCTGAGTCGATTGATATAATCGTCTTTTGCACAACACTTGAGTAGCTTTTCATAGAATGCTCGCGAACAAGATTGCAATAAGAGCGAAACATAGTTTTTATCAAATCCACATTATCAGAAACAGTAGGTAGCAGCTCAATTTTTTGCGCAAAATCTGAAGATACCCTATCTAGATACAAGGGATGAACGCCACCGTTTTCAGCAGCTTTTCGCAACAATGTATTTGTGATGATACAATAGTTTTTGAGATTACGCAAGGGGTCTGTCGCACGTTTTTCAAATACGTTATCAGAGAACCCCGATAAAAACAATGACTCTTTATGGATTTGACCGAGTGAGACGGCAGTCATTAATTCATTTTCAAAATTGTATCGTTGCTCCATAGTTTTCATATTAACAAAAACATCGTCAACGTTGTCACTCTGAGCAGATTCGTTTATAGGCGAAACAGGGCTGAAGGGCTCGTTGTTGACATCAACAATTGCAAAGGATGGGCTACCCCATATTCGCTCACAAAAGGTATTGATTAGCACAAACAGATGGCTGTTTTCTGCAAGAACAGGAATACCCATGAAATATTCGTTTAAATAGTGTTGAGCCTTAGGCGAAATCTTCAAACGCTCGCCAAGCTCAAGCATTTGCTCTGAGGAAAAAGGCGAGTTTAAATACGGGCCGATAAACAGCACTAACCTCTCTGATTCGTTTGGCAGTAAAAGATACCGGTAACACAAATTTAACTCATCTACGGCTTTATACATTGTCTCAGGCTCGAGCTCACCTAAAACCTGTTTGACTAAAAGCTTACGGGTCATTGCTCTGCCAAGCAGAGAATCAACCTCGTTTTCAAACAATTCTGAGGCTGACTGCTGAACAGAAACAACGGCTGTATAGACATGGCATTTTCTCAAAGTGTCGCATATTAGTCGCAGCTCATTTTCAAAAAGCATAGCACCCTCCTTTTTTGTTATAATACAAATATGTTTGCTAACTCTTTTTAAAGTTTATCATATTTTTTGTTTATTTACAACACAAAAATATGCTTAAATATGAAAATAATACAATTAAAAA
>JAZRMJ010000252.1:0-2100 GCA_045647445.1 Acutalibacteraceae bacterium
TGTGACGCCTATTACAGGTCTGAGCTGTTCCCGTGGTCATCCTATCTGACCGGTGAGCAAGGCAAGGACCCGGGCTTTGACCCCCTCGAGATAATGGTTGAAGAAGCTCATAAACGTGGTATGCAAATCCATGCGTGGCTAAATCCATACCGAGTGTCGGCGCTATCGACCGATTTGTCATTGCTTAGCGACTCAAACCCCGCTAAGCAATGGCTGACCGATGAGGATGAAAGCAACGACTACCGAGTGGTTGAGTGCGATGGAGGGCTCTATCTCAACCCATGTGATGTTGAAGTTCAGCGCCTCATTGTTGACGGAGTGCGTGAGATAGTTCGCTACTACAATGTCGACGGAATTCACTATGACGACTACTTCTATCCTACTGATGAGGAGTGGTTTGACGAGGCGCAGTATGCTCAATATCGTGCATTGGTTACATCAAACCCGTTAGAGCTGGGGGAATGGCGCAGAGCCAATATCAGCGCAATGGTCAATGCCACCTATAATGCGGTCAAATCCGAGCGAGCCGACTGTATATTCGGCATCAGCCCAATGGCATCTATAGAGAATAATTATTACACTGTCTATGCCGATGTTGCTTCATGGCTTGACGGGGGATATGTTGACTACATAATGCCACAGCTTTACTTCGGATTTGAATACCCCGACGAAAAGTCACGTTTTGACGTCCTTTTGGACGAGTGGAAGGCCCTTTTTGAGCAGTACGACGCTAACCTTTATATAGGATTAGGTGCCTACCGTATTGGCTCGACCGATGAATACAATATCGAGTGGAGTCAATATGACAATATGCTTTCAAAGCAACTTGAGCACATAGATTCTGTCGGTTGTGCTGACGGATATGTGATATACTCCTACCAAACCTTTTTTATGGATGATGAGCGGACCGCCGCAGAACGACAGAATTTACTTAACGTAATTGCAAAAGACGGAGAATCGCAATGAGCTTTTTTAAATCCAAGTTATTTATAATCATCGCTGCCTGTGTTGCGCTGGCGGCTTTGATTACTGCGTCTGTTTGCATAATTATGTGGCCTGACGATAATTCCGACAAGGTGCCTACTACCGCCGAAAAGATACCTGTCGAGAAGGAGCCGATAACTCAAGCTCCCGCCGCAGTTATGGGCGGATATCTGACTGAAGGTGTCGATTTTGACCCGGACGGAGACTACAAAACGCAGATTGACAGACTGATTACTGCAGTTTACGACAGAGGGGGCAACTGTGTTTGTGTCAAGGTTGAGTCTGACAGCAATCAAGAGATACTCAAATACATAGTCGAAGCGGCTCACAAAAAGGCATTGGTCGTGTATGCTGCTGTGTCACCGCTCGAATCCAAAAACGGTCAGCTTGATATATTAAATGATGAGAGCGTTGATTTCGTCACAAACAGACTTACCGAGCTTTGTGCCGACTATTCAATTGACGGAATTATACTGACCGACCTCGAACTGCCTGAGAACACCCCGTCTTATGAGTCCTACCTCATAAACGGTGACTCGGTTGGATTCGAAGCATACCGTGAGCAAAGCCTCTACACCTTTATAAGACAGATATGCAGTGGTGTCCGCAAAGCAGGTCACGGCGTGTGCATAGGCATACAAGCGCCCTCAAATGAGGTTGAGCGGTCGGACGATTGGGCAACACGCAACGTGGCAGATTTTGTTATTGTCACCGACCTTCCTGAGGTTGCCGAGGGGGAGGAAGGCTATAAAGCCGCAGTTGACGGATGGATTACTGCGTTAAGCGGCAAGAAGCCGCTGTATTTTATGCTTTCGGCAACAGGCTCTTTGGTTGGCAATTTGCCCGAGAGTGTGCTTATAGCTCAAACCGAATATATTGTCTCAAAGGGGAATAACGGCTTTGTTACCGACTCCTTAGCGGCATTAGATGAGCTGTCAGACCTTAGTGTCTGTCTTGCTTCAATTAACGATGAAAGCTTCGGTATACGCAATCTGTCGATAACCTCACCTTCATCACGCAGTTATACTACATACAGCGATTCCATCAGCTTTATCGGAGCCTGCGACCCAATGTATCCGCTACTGCTTAACGGCCAAGAGGTCGAGTGCACCGATA
>JAZRMJ010000253.1:0-4078 GCA_045647445.1 Acutalibacteraceae bacterium
GTGGGTTCAAGTCCCACTGCTCGCACCAAAAGAACTGAAACCGATTGGTTTCAGTTCTTTTTTGTATATTCAAGACACATCAAAAATAATACTCCGAGCAATAAACTCGGAGTATTAATGCTTATTAAATTATCAGACCACATATAAGCGCTGCAACCGATGCTGCTACTGCAACCACAATAAGTGGCAAATCAAAATAGGCAACGACTAGTGCAACGATTGTGCCTACGGTTGCAGTTATTGTGTTACCCGTCGCACTGAAAATAGCAGGGAAGGTCATTGCTGCTAAAACAGCATAAGGTAGATAAAACATAACACTGCGTAAGAACTTAGATTTAATTTGCTTTCTAAACAGCGTAAAAGGTAACATTCTTATCAGATAGGTTACCAGCGCCATCACTGCAATATAAATAAAAACTTTCATTGCTCATCCTCCTTAATAGGGAAGAATAGAGCGCCAATAACGGCAGCGACTATCGCGCTGATTATAACCGCGAATCCACTTGAAATAATGGGCGCAAAATATGCTATAAGGGTGCTGATTGCTGCTGCAATTAAAATTATTGGTATTATTCTTTTATTTTTCTTTGCAGGTGGTATTATGATTGCAATAAACATACCATAAAGCATTATACCCATTGCGCTTGACACTACCTCCGGCAGCAATTGACCTGCAACAGCGCCGAGAAAGGTGCCGCTAACCCAACCGATAATAGGCGTTAGCATTAACCCCTTCATATAGGTTGCGTTTAACAGCCCTTTTTGAGATATTGCAACTGCATATATCTCGTCTGTAATACCAAACGCTACAAGCATTCTTTGGCTTGTTGAGAAGGAGCTGTCTAGCTTTTGAGTTAAAGAAACAGCCATCAGCGAGTAGCGAAGATTGATGATAAGCTGTGTGAATATCATTTCTATGATAGTGCCGCAAGCTGTGATTATTGCAACACCTGCTGCTTGACCTGCCGAAGTTAGGTTGGTGAGCGATATTCCGACTGCTTCAAGCACGCTCAAGCCTGAGTTTATTGCCATTATACCAAAGCCAAACGAAACCGATAAATATCCTAATCCAATCGGAAGACCGTGGTACATTCCTTTCAAATAATCCGAACGCATTTTATACCTCTTAGTTATTATTTTGCCAAATAGTATAATAATGCTTTTTGATTAATATAGCAAGAGTTATATTAATTTTGATATGAGTTAACAAAAACGCAGCCATAATCGGCTGCGTAGTTTGTTAATTAAACGATATAGAGATTTTTGATTGGTCAGCATTATCAACCGAATATTTAAAATCAACACTCTCAAACAAGTTTATGGTTTTGCTGTTTAGGTTGATTTGGTATTTTGCAAAAGTCTTATCGCCAGCAACCTTAGATGCTATCGGTTTAATAGAAATATAAGTTGCTTTCTCACCACTCTTGATTGCTGGGCTGTGATATGAATTGTTTGCAGGGTCAAACACAATTTGATGATAGAGTTTTGCTTTGGCTCTTTCCTCGTCAAATTCATGATTCAAGGTTAATTTGTAGTGACTATCCTTAAGGGTTCCGTTTTCAACCGTCAGATTGATTTTAAAAATGTTAATACCAATCGCTTTGCCACTTGAAAGATAAATTAGGGGAGCATGAGCATCTCTGGTATTATATCTGACAGTGTATTCGGTTATATCCGACATATTTAAAGTCAGCGAATTATCAGCTGTCGACCCTTGCAGTTTAATCATAGTCACAGCAAGGTCACGGCAGTCGGTCTGTGTGCTGACAACGCATTGCGCCAGTGTAACGTAGCCCCCACCCACAACGGCAAAAGGCTTGTCAGAGTTATAAACCGATTTATCCATCATCAACAAAGAGGATGCAGTAGGATATTTCTCTTTAAAGCTTTTATCAAACAAAATGTTTTTGCTCTCTTTTATAACGCTGTTGAGGTTGTCAAACTCAGATTTTCCATCGTTCAGCTCAGATATGCTGAAAGCATCAAGCTCAAGTCGTTCAAACTCGTATCTGGGCATCTTTGAATTGCTAAATATTAAATAATAGATACCACACAGCATCATCGCAATTATAACTGCAATAGCAATGTTAGATGTGATTCTGCGCCTTTTTGATCTTTTAGATTCATATGGATCGAAATGCATTGTCTTCCTCCGTTAAAAAATGATGTTACAAAGGTCAATATATTGTTGCATGCTAAGCTCCTCAGCTCGTGCAGAGGGTGATATATTGCACTTTTCTAATGCTTCAGAGACCGATTGTTTTGTACATCCACTAAGGTTAGAAGCGAGGCAGTTGATAAGGGTCTTGCGCCTCATTGAGAAGGCAGCTTTGATTAGCTTAAAAAACTTAACGCGGTCAACCGATGAGTTGCCATCGATTATATCAAGTTTGATAACTGCGCTGTCAACCTTTGGTGGGGGCAAAAATGCTTCTCTTGGCACGTCTAATACGAGGCTGGGCTCAGAGTAGTATCTAACAGCGGCGGTAACTGCACCACAATCCCTTGTTCCCATTTTAGCGCAAAGGCGAACTGCAGCCTCTTTTTGAACCATAACCGTAATGCTTTTAAGCTGTGGCAGAGTTTCAAGAAGCATCATAATAATGGGTGAGGTTATGTAGTATGGCAGGTTTGCGCAAACAGAAACGCTCATACCTTTGAATTCTTTGTTAACTAACGCGCGAAGGTCTATCTTCATAACATCAGCAAAGATGACCGAAACATTTTCAAAATCAGATAGGGTATCTTCAAGCACAGGCCTTAGCTTCTCGTCAATCTCAATACAGATAACCTTTTTGGCTCTCTTTGCGAGCTCGCTTGTCAGCACTCCGGCACCGGGACCGATTTCGATAACTCCTTCATTATCTATATCGGCAAGCTCAGCTATTTGAGGGCATACGGTTGGGTCAATTATAAAGTTTTGACCCAGACCTTTTTTAAGGTTAAATCCGTTCTTTTCAAATATTTTGTTTAGTGTTTTAATATTAGTAAGGTCGTACATATTTTCTCCAAAATAAAATAAAATGCATTTTTATGTATTATAGCATAAATGATACGAAAATTACAATATTTTTGATGACAAATGTGAATGTCTGTGTTATAATACACATCGTATGGACTTGCAAAGCCCAAAGTATACCTGTCGGAGGATAAAAATGTTAGATAAAGCTTACGAAATTATAATCGATGCGCTTGCTCCGGTTATTGAATCTCAAAAATTTGTGCGTCAAGGTGAAGAATATGTATTTACCAACGATAAAAAAGCCTTCCGTATAAGCTATGATGATCAGCGTCACGTTTTTAATCTTGACGTTGCCAATCTTGAAGGAGGCGAAGCAGAGTTTTATAACGTTTCAAATTATCTGTTTGACGAAACCTCTAACGAGAAGGATGCTTGCTCAGTTGGCGGCGACTTCCTTGATAGCCTCAATAATGAGCTGGGTGTTCAGCGCTCCGTTTCATTGCGTCGCAAAGACGTTACTCTGCCTTCAAAATCAAAAGGGGAGGGTGCCCCTGGTATTGAGGGCTTCTGCAATCGCTTTTTAACCCTTTTTCCGAGCTATAAAGATGCCTATAAAGACAATGTAGCAAAATACAACGTCTTTATGTATGAAAACTTTTTCTCAACCAATGCAGCTCCTTTGCTTGCCGGCTATATTAACGCTAACGACTCAAAGCAGTTTTCAAAATTTGTTGGTATGCTTGATGAGTTTTACGTAGATGGCGACAATGACGTTCAAAGCACCATCACTTATTCTATTATCGGCGAAGCATTTCGCTCAGATGCAGCTCTGGTGCAAAAGTTTAAGGATATGTGCGAGGCTAACAAGGTTGGTAGCCATCTCGTTCAACCTGCTGAGTGCATGTATTTATATGTAATCAAAAAGAACAAGTGATTTTATAGGAGGAAGTGCGGTATGGCTCTTTGTGAGAAGTGCTCTGCTACTATACCCGATGGTGAAAAGCTATGCGACAACTGTGCGCAAGAGGCTCAGCCCTCTGCTCCGGTTTGGGCAAGACCCGGCTCTACACCTAATTCTGGCAACTCTTATGTAAAAGCATCTGATGCTATAGTATC
>JAZRMJ010000254.1:0-3914 GCA_045647445.1 Acutalibacteraceae bacterium
ATAAATACGCCTCTGTCGTCAACTACGGGCACAAAATTTTGATCCATAGCTCGGCTGATAAGGTCGCTCATAGTGGCATCTATTCTGACTGCAGGGTAGCATTCAGGTCGCATTATATCTTTAATGATGGATTTTTCCTGAGTGCGCAGGGTTGTTTCGTCGCAGTCAACAAGGTGCCATAAAAAGTCACCCTCACTGACTGTACCAATATAAATGCCGTCACGATTAATAACAGGTATTGCTGTGAATCGGTGTGCCTTCATTTTTTCAAGCCCTTGACGGACTGTGTTGTCATCATGAAGGTATTTAATGTCTGCTTTAGGGTGTAGAAAAAAGATAATATTCATTTATAAAAACCTTTCGCTGAGGGAGTGCTTTAATTTGCGTGTTACATTGCGTTGTGTTCGTTCCCGTTTTTAATGCGTTCTTCAACCATGCTCACAAGGCTTAGCATAGCAGGGGCATAGAGTGGGTATTTTTCTGTCAATCGTTCGTGAGATATTGCAACTGAAGCCTTTTGCTCAGCATCAAGTCGTTGGTTTCGAGCAATGTTAATAGCATTTGCCTCGCATAGTGACGACAATCCACTAGCCAAAGCACAATAGTTATAAGGTGGCACGGTGAACATGTTTTTTGGGTTAGCCTTATTTGTCGAATGAAGAATGCGCAGCACTCGATAGACAGAGCTCATCAGCATTGCAGCGCAGTTTGATGAAATATCTCGATTACCAACCTCAATAAGTAACGAGAAAATCAGATTTAGAGAGTTTATAAGCATTCTTTTTTCAAGCAGTAATTCGCTCGAAACGTTACTGCTTAAATCTGAATAGGCTGGAGCGTCGGTTAGATTAATAACAGCACCCGAGCGATCGGGGGTGCGACCTAAAAGATAGTCACAGCTGACCTTGTAGTAGTCAGCTGCAGCGCACAAAAAGTCAAGCCCACACTCTCTTTTACCGTTTTCGTAATGAGATAGCAGCGCTTGAGATATGCCGAGCGCATCGCTGGCTTCTTTTTGAGATAAGCCACGCTCTTTTCTTAAAAGGGTCAAAATTCGTGCAAAATCATTATTCATAAACTCACCCCGTTGCTTTTCAGTAGCAAAACAAGACCGATTTGCGCAATAATTATTATCGGAATACCGAGCATAAATTTTGTTTTACGAGTTTTATGCCTGATTATGAGCATGGTTATGAGCATGCTCAGTGACCCACCCAGAGCCGATAGTGTGAGCAAGGCGCTTTCAGGCACACGCTCTCTGCTCCTTTTCTTAATGGCTCTATATTTATCGACTATAGTCACTATAATAGATATTATGCTTATAACAAGCCATGCAATAAAATAATAGCTCATTTTGCTACCTCAAAAACGTTTTTACAATTGGTGCAAACAGCAAAATGGTGGTTATGTATTTGCTTGAGCCGAATACTATAGATATAAAGCGACGTGTCGTTGTTAAAGGTGGCTTTAGCACCAACTGAGCCACATTTAGGGCAAACAATATCAATTTTACCCTTTTCTTCACAATATGATAAGCATTCAGGCTTTATCATTTATTTATCACCTCAATGTGAAGGTTTCTCATAACGTCTATGGATTTTTGCTCCATCTCGGGGTCGTTAGATGCAATACAGCTTGCATCAACTATAATACGGCTATCGGGTGAAGCAGCCTTCGCCATAACAGCATTAGACAGCACACAGATGTTGCTCACAACACCTATAAGCTCAATGCTTTTGTATCCTTTGCCATTAATGTATTGCGCAAGCTCAAGCGAGGGGAAGGTGGGCTTTTCAAAGCATTTGCGACCCTCAGCGAGCGAAGCTACCTTGCCATGAAGCTGCCAGCCTATAGTGTTTTTAATGCAATGCTTAACAGGCAAATGCTTACCCTCAACGGTAAACAGATACTTTTGCTCATGAGTATCAAGGGTGAAAACGACCTCGTCACCCTCGCGCAAATAGGAGTTAATCTTGTCGCAAACAGCACCTTCAATAGCTTTTGCAGCTTCAAAGCCTAACGCACCGTCAACAAAATCGTTTTGATAATCAACAACAATTAAAAGTCTTGCAGCCATATCTATTCCTCCTAATAATACATATAGTAATATCTTAATTCAAATTCATAAAAATGTCAATATTTCGCTCTGTTTCCGACACATTTTGTGTTGAAATGTCACAACAAATATTGTATAATCAAAAAGTATCATCATTCGACAAAATATATCTAAATCGAGGAGCAACGCTATGACAAAAAGAGGTCAACTACCAAAATTTAAATTGTATACGTTGCTTTTATGCTTAGTTTTTGTTTTGATGTCAGGTTGCTCAGCCAACCAAAAAACAGATGTATCGTCGGCTTCATCGAGCAAAAACGTCACCTTGCAAGCCTCTTCAAAGGCGTCGTCATCTAAAGTCTCAACCAAACCCTCATCCTCAGCCCAATCGGTCGAATCCGAGGTAGCCTCTTCTAGGCAATCTGTAGCAGGTGAGGCAGTTGTGCTCAATGATCGTTTGCGTGGAATGTGGATAAGCTTTTTTGAGATTCAGGTTATGTGCGAATCTAAAAAAGGCTTCAGATATGAGTTTGCCAAAGCTCTCGACCAATGTGCCGATTATGGCACAAACTCGGTCTACGTTCACGTCAGAAGCCATTGCGATGCCTATTATAAATCTGACATTTTTCCGTGGTCGGTCTACGTCACGGGCGAGCAAGGCAAAGCTCCCGATTTCGACCCCCTCGAGATAATGATAGAAGAAGCCCATAAGCGAGATATCCAGATACATGCGTGGATAAATCCCTATCGAGTTTCAACGCAATCGACCGATTTAGCGCTGTTGAGCGACTTAAATCCTGCAAAAAAGTGGCTAACCGATGATGATGAAACCAACGATTATCGGGTGGTTGAGTGCGATGGGGGCCTCTATCTCAACCCTTGCGATATCGAGGTTCAGCGCCTTATAGTCGACGGTGTGCGAGAGATTGTCAAATATTATAATGTCGATGGTGTGCATTTTGACGACTACTTTTATCCCACCACCGAGGAGTGGTTTGACGAGCCACAATACGCCGAGTATCTTATGAGTGTCAGTTCAAACCCATTATCGCTCGATGATTGGCGCAGAGCCAACGTTAATTCAATGGTCGGTGCCGTTTATAACGCCGTTAAGGATGTCAGATCTAATTGTATTTTCGGCATCAGCCCAATGGCATCGATAGAGAATAATTATCATACCGTCTTTGCCGATATCAAAGCTTGGCTCGATGGGGGGTACGTCGATTATGTAATGCCACAGCTTTATTTTGGCTTTGAGTATCCTAGTGAAAAATCTCGATTTGATGTTTTGCTCGACCAGTGGATAAAGCTTTTTGATAATTACGAGCAGAGGCTATACATAGGTCTTGGAGCGTATCGCATCGGCTCAACCGACGTTGATAATATCGAGTGGAGCGAGCATAATGATATTTTGTCAAGACAGCTAAAGCATATCGATTCGGTCGGCAAAACCGATGGATATGTGATTTATTCCTATCAAACCTTTTTTAAAGACGATGAGCGCACTGCTGCTGAGCGTCAAAACCTACTTAACGTAATCGCTAAAAATGAGGAAACGCAATGAACTTTAACGCAAAAAGCTATTTCAAATCTAAGCCCTTTATAATCTCGGCTGCCTGTGTTTTGCTGGTGGCTATAATTGTTACGGTCATTTGCGTTAACCGACCTTCACCTGATAATTCCGATAAGGTGCCAACAACAGCTGATAAAATCACCACAGAGAAGGAGCCAATCACCCAAGCCCCCGATGCTGTTATGGGTGGCTACCTAACCTCAGGTGTTGATTATAATCCCAATGGGGATTATAAAACTCAAATAGATAACCTGCTTGAAGCCGTCTACAAAAGAGGTGGCAACT
>JAZRMJ010000255.1:0-1071 GCA_045647445.1 Acutalibacteraceae bacterium
AGGGGCAGGAGCTTGCCGACACTCTGGTTATTCACCCCATTCACAGCGCCTATCTTAGCTTTAACCGAGACGACTATGGGTCGATCGCTGATCTGGATTCTAAGTTTTGCCAGTTGGCGACGCAGCTCTCTTTCGATCAAATCCCCTTTCACTTTGGTGACGAGACTATGCTTCGTGATTTGGGTGGTGTTGAGGGCGATGCCATCCGCATCGGTAACTGCCGTTATGACAAGGTGGTTATCCCCCACTGCTATACGCTCGACAGCAACACCGTGTCGGTGTTGAAGGAGTATCTAGCAAATGGTGGTAAGCTTTATATGTGGGGTGACTGCCCAGACCGTATTGACGGGCGAAAAGCTGACCTGTCCTTTTTGGAATCTAATATTACATATGCTGAGCTTAAGGCGGCTTCGGGCATCAAGGCGAGCTTTGAGGGTGACGCTCTGCCCGTTTATATGCAGGTGCGTGTGACCGACGAGGGTAGAATATTCTACTTCGCCAATCCGTCTGACAGGATTTATAAAAACGCCGAGATCACGGTTGAAAATTGCTCGGGGCTGACCCTGTTAGACCCGATGTCGCTCAAAACTGCGCCCGTCAGAGGCGAGAAAAACAGCAACGGCTCGGTCTCTGTGTTGCTGGATTTTGGCGAGTCGGCGTCGTATGTTTTGATTGAGCAGGAGGGTGAATTCTTGCCCTTTGAGGCCACAATGGACAAAGAGTACATCACGCTTGACAACCCATTCAAGTTGGTTGAACTGCCTGAGAATATGCTGCTGCTTGACAAGGCTCAAATCTCTTTTGACGGCAAAAGCTTTAGCAAGGCTCGTCCTATTGTGAGAATACGTGACAATCTGTTGCGTGAGCGATATGAGGGGGATGTGACACTTCGATTCGCCTTCAACGCTGAATTTAAGCCGAAAAATCTGTTTGTTGTTGCTGAGCCGATGAGATACAAATCGGTGTCGGTCAACGGTCACAAGGTTGAGTTAATCGCTCAGCACGGGCGGTTTGATCGCAGCTTTGTCGGTGCTGATATTGCCGCTTTTGTTAAAGAGGGTGAAAACACCG
>JAZRMJ010000256.1:0-5421 GCA_045647445.1 Acutalibacteraceae bacterium
TCCGTTTCCTGGCGGGTTGCGGTGCCGACTTCATTAAGGTCGGTATCGGCGGCGGCTCCCTCTGTATCACCCGCGAGACCAAGGGCATCGGCCGTGGCCAGGCAACCGCACTCATTGACGTTTGCAAGGCCCGTGACGAATATTTTGAAGAAACCGGCATTTACGTTCCCGTTTGCTCTGACGGTGGTATCGTTTACGACCATCACATGACCCTTGCTCTTGCAATGGGTGCTGACTTTATCATGCTCGGTCGTTATTTTGCCCGTTTTGATGAAAGCCCCACAAACAAGGTTAATATTGGTGGTACCTATTATAAAGAATATTGGGGCGAAGGCTCCAACCGTGCCAGAAACTGGCAGAGATATGACCTTGGTGGCGACAAGAAGTTGTCATTTGAAGAGGGTGTTGACTCATATGTTCCTTATGCAGGTTCATTGAAGGATAATGTTGCTCTCTCTCTCAGTAAGGTTAAGTCAACCATGTGCAACTGTGGTGCACTGAGCATCGTAGAACTTCAACAAAAAGCTAAACTCACCCTTGTTAGTGCAACCAGCATCATTGAGGGTGGTGCTCATGACGTTATTCAAAAGGATACTAGCACTTCTATTAAATAATTAAATAAAAGTGCCTTGACTAAGATTTAACAATGTGGTATACTCTGCATATTGTTATTTACCACATAGAAAATCAATACCATCCCCGTAACTGACGGATAATAGTGGAGCACCACTAAGGAGCGGGGTGGAGGTATTCTTTAGCCGACCGTCTGGGCACATTTAACTTCTACAAGTTAAGTGTGCCCTTATCTGTTTTTGGAGGTCTATTATGAAAAAAGTTGGAATCGTAATGGGCAGCGACAGTGATCTGCCTATCATTCAAAAAGCTACCGACATGCTCACTTCACTCGGCGTTGAGTTTGAGGTGCATGTTTATTCTGCTCACAGAACCCCGGAAGAAGCACGTGAGTTCGCTGTTAATGCTCGTGCTAATGGTTTTGGTGTTATTATCGCAGCAGCAGGCATGGCTGCTCATCTTGCAGGTGCTATTGCCGCTAACACTACTTTGCCAGTAATAGGTATTCCTTGCAAATCATCTGTTCTTGATGGTATGGATGCTCTGCTTTCTACCGTTCAGATGCCTACAGGAATTCCCGTTGCAACCGTTGCAATTAACGGTGGTGCAAATGCTGCTTTGCTTAGCGCTCAGATTCTTGCCGTAGAAGACAAGGAACTCGCCGAGAGGCTTGATGCTAAGAGAGTTGCAGATGCAAAGGCTGTTCTTGAAAAAGACGAAAAAATTTGTGCCCAATTTAAAAACTAATTTGACTTACATAGCACAAGAAAGTGCTTAGTGCACTTTTGTTTATCTACTGGAGGTTACAATGGGAGGATTTTTCGGAGTTGTTAGCAAAAACGACGCTATATCCGATGTGTTTTTTGGTGTTGATTATCATTCACACCTTGGCACCCGTCGTGGCGGTATGGCTGCGTGGGATAATAAAATCGGTCTTCAAAGAGAAATACACAATATTCAAAACTCACCCTTTAGAACAAAATTTGAGCATATCTTTGATGAGATGACCGGTACTTCAGCAATCGGCTGTATCAGCGATTTTGATCCACAACCTTTGCTGTTTCGTTCTAACGTAGGCATCTATGCTATTTGCATAGTTGGTGTGATTAATAACGCTAAGGAGCTTATTGATCGATATTTATCGTCTAATTATGGCCATTTTAGTGCTATGACAGGTGGTGCTGTTAACTCAACTGAGCTTGTTGCAGCGCTTATTAGTCAAAAAGATAATTTTGTTGATGGTATTAAGTTCGCACAAAGCGAAATTAAGGGCACAGCAAGCATTCTAATTCTTAAAAATGACGGCAATCTTATTGCTGCTCGTGATGCTTTAGGTCGTATCCCTGTGCTAATTGGCAAGAGTGAAGATGGCTACTGCGTATCATTCGAATCGTTTGCTTATAAAAAGCTTGGTTATGATGATGTTAAAGAGCTTGGCCCAGGTGAAATAGTTGAGCTTTCTGCTGATACCATGACCCAATTAGCTGAACCGGGAAAAGAAATGCGTATATGCTCATTCCTTTGGAGCTACTATGGCTATCCGACTTCAAGCTATGAGGGCGTAAATGTTGAGGTTATGAGATATCGCAACGGTCAGATAATGGCTCAAAACGATAAACTAACTAATAACGCTGAGGGTATCGACTATGTAGGTGGTGTACCTGATTCAGGAACACCTCATGCTATCGGCTATGCTAACGAGAGTGGAGTGCCGTTTGCAAGAGCGTTTATTAAATACACACCTACATGGGCTCGTAGCTTTACACCTTCAAGTCAAAAAGAGCGTCAGCGTGTTGCTAAAATGAAACAGATTCCTGTTCATGAACTAATTAAAGATAAGAATCTTTTGTTTGTTGACGATTCTATTGTCAGAGGAACTCAGCTCAAAGAAACGGTTGATTTCTTATATGAGCATGGCGCAAAATCGGTTCATATGCGCTCTGCTTGCCCACCTATAATGTTTAATTGCAAATACCTTAACTTCTCAAGCTCAAAAGACGAGATGGAGCTTATTGCTCGTCGTGTTATCAATGAGCTTGAGGGGGAAGAGGGCCTGAAATATATTGATGAATATATAGACGGCAATACTGAACGTGGCAAAAAGTTAAGAAATTATATATGTCAAAAATTTAATTTTGCCTCTCTTGAGTATCAGTCTCTTGAAGGCGTCGTTGAAGCGATAGGTCTTGAGCCCTGCAAGCTTTGCACCTATTGCTGGAACGGAAAGGAGTAATAAAAATGCATCCACAATCCAGGTCTGATAGCTATGCAGCAGCCGGTGTAGATATTACTGCCGGTTACAAAGCGGTTGAACTCATGAAGCAACATATTGCAAAGACCATGACCTCTGGCGTTTGCTCAGATGTTGGTGGCTTTGGTGGTCTGTTTGAGCTTGATTTGACCGGCATTACCTGTCCCGTTTTGGTTAGTGGCACCGATGGCGTTGGTACCAAGCTTAAACTCGCTTTTCTTATGGATAAGCACGATACCGTTGGTATCGATTGCGTTGCAATGTGCGTAAATGATATCATTTGTGCAGGCGCAAAGCCCCTATTCTTCCTCGACTATATCGCTTGTGGCAAGAATATACCCGAGCGTATCGCCGATATCGTTAAGGGTGTCAGTGAAGGCTGTGTTCAGTCAGGTGCTGCTCTTATCGGTGGTGAAACTGCAGAAATGCCCGGTTTTTATCCTGTTGATGAATATGACCTTGCAGGTTACTGCACTGGTGTTGTTGATAAGGCAAAGATTATCGACAACAAGACTATGCAAGAGGGTGACGTTGTTATTGCTCTTGCATCATCAGGTGTTCATTCAAACGGATTTTCACTTGTTCGCAAGGTGTTTGACGTAGATAATTGCGACCTCAAATCACCCGTTGATGAGCTTGGTGGCAAATCTATAGGTGAGACCTTGCTCACTCCCACTAAGATTTACGTTAAATCTGTTCTTGCACTTCTTGATGAAGTCAAGGTTAAGGGTATCTCTCATATCACTGGTGGTGGCTTCTATGAGAACATTCCGCGTAGCATTCCTGATGGTCTTGGCGCAAAGATTAATAAAGATGCAGTTAAGATTCTGCCCATATTTAACCTTATCGCAAAGACCGGCAACATCAGTGAACGCGACATGTTTAACACCTTTAACATGGGTGTTGGTATGAGCATTGTTGTATCTAAGAATGATGTTGATAAGGCTCTCGAAATACTCACTGCAAACGGTGAAGATGCTTATGTCATAGGCGAAATTGTTCGCTCTGACGATAAGGTGATTTTATGAAAACCGTAAAGATTGCTGTTTTAGTTTCAGGTGGTGGAACTAATCTTCAAGCGCTTATTGACGCACAAAACAGTGGTATTATCAAAAGTGGCAAGATTGAGCTTGTAATTTCTAGCAAAACTGATGCTTATGCTCTTGAAAGAGCTCACAAAGCTGATATTAAGACTGCTGTAGTTTCTAAAAAAGAACTTGGTTCACAGCAATTATTTGAAGAAAATATTTTATCATTACTCAAAGAAAACGATATTGAGATTATTGTTCTTGCCGGATTCATGTCGATTCTCAGCGAGGATTTCACATCTCGTTTTCCTAAGAGAATTATAAACGTTCATCCGTCACTCATTCCGTCATTTTGTGGATCAGGCTTTTATGGCCTTCGCGTTCATGAAGCTGCTCTTGAGTATGGCGTTAAGGTGACAGGTGCAACAGTTCATTTTGTAAATGAGATTCCCGATGGTGGCGAAATCATTATGCAAAAGGCTGTTACAATTCGTGAAAATGATACTGCCGAAACCTTGCAAAAGCGCGTTATGCGTCTTGCTGAGTGGAAGATACTTCCTGCTTCAGTTGAAAAGGTGTGCGCAGATCTGGTTAACGCTTAAATGGATTTTTAAAAGAAAGGTGAATAATAATGGCTTTATTTGATCTTAAAAACCTCTTATCTGAGAATTCTTACCCCGGTAGAGGTATTGTCATCGGCAAATCTGCTGATGGCAAGAACGCAATGATTGCATATTTTATTATGGGTCGAAGCGAAAACAGTCGCAATCGTATCTTCGAGAAATTTGACGGAGGTATGCGTACTAAGGCTTTTGATGAGTCTAAATTGTCTGATCCCAGCCTTATTATTTACAACCCTTATTTGAGCGCTAACGACGGCAAAATTGATATTATCACTAATGGTGATCAGACCAACACTGTTTATGATTTTATTAATGAGGGTGGTTCTTTTGAGGCTGCTCTTGCAACTCGTGAGTTTGAGCCGGATGCTCCCAACTTCACCCCTCGTATTTCAGGTATCTGCTATTATGACTCTGATTTTACCTATAAGCTTTCAATCTTAAAGAGCGCAAACGGCAGACCTGAGGCTTGCAATCGTTATTTCTATAACTACGTTTCCGAGAACGGAATTGGTCATTTCATCCACACCTATAAGTGCGATGGCAACCCCATCCCGTCATTCTATGGCGAACCTGAAGAGGTTGCTCTTCCTAACACTGCCGAGGAGCTTGCTGATATTTGCTGGAACAACCTAAACAATGATAACAAGGTTTCTCTGTTTGTTCGTTGCATTCCCCTTGATGGTAGTGAGCCCACTGAAATCATCGTTAACAAGAATGTTTAAGAGGTGCTAAAATGAAAGAATTTGAACTTAAATATGGCTGTAACCCCAATCAAAAGCCTGCTAAAATCTTTATGGCTGATGGCAGCGAGCTACCCATCGAAATCCTTTGCGGCAGACCCGGTTTTATTAACTTTTTAGATGCTTTTAATTCTTGGCAGCTTGTTAAAGAGCTTAAAGAGGCTCTTGGTTTGCCTGCTGTAACTTCGTTTAAGCACGTTAGCCCG
>JAZRMJ010000257.1:0-3600 GCA_045647445.1 Acutalibacteraceae bacterium
ATTTTGATGTAAAAAAAGGTACTGCTTTTTGTTGTGGTATTACAATAGGAGAAATTAGAAAGAATTATATTTTGCCACATCATCAGTTTTTTATGGCAATGGGCAAATATTTTAAAAACAAAATCGAACTTAAAGCTAATAGCATTGAGCTTGCAAAATATTTAAAAGGTGAAGAATTTGAAACAGATAAACCCAATGGGTGGGCAGTTGTTTGTGTTAACGGGTGTAGCGTTGGTGGAGTTAAGGTTGTTTCAGGCAGAGCCAAAAACCACTACCCTAAGGGGCTTAGAATTAAAGACAGGTAGATTTAGGTCTACCTGTCTTTTTTGACAAAATGTTTGAGCTATAGGTTGTATAATAGCTATGGTGATGAAATGACAATCTATTTAGACATTTTATTGATATTAAATCTCTATGTGGATTTTATACTAATTTACACTTCTAAAATTCTTATTAAACAAAAAGTCAGATTTATAAGAATGTTAGCAGCAGCAACTGTCGGTAGCTTGTCGTCTCTATTAATTCTGTTACCGTCATTCGGTAAAGCAGTTTCATTTATATTATCTGCTTTGATTGCACTTATATTATCATTGATTGCGTTTGGAATTCGAAATTTAATAAAAACAGCTACTATACTTTATGCGTTAACCTGTCTTTATAGCGGTGTTACAATGGTTATTTGGAATTTAACCCATCAAAGCAATGTCATAATCAACAATAATATAGTTTACTTTAATATTTCACCTATTATATTAATACTTTCAACTTTAGTGTTTTACATAATAATTTGTATCTTCATACGATTTATAGTGCGTTTGACTTCTGAGCAAAATTGCAAATTAATATTAACCTATGATAATAGTTGCGTTAATTTAAATTGTATTATAGATACAGGTAACTCACTCAGAGATTGCATATCAAATCTACCGGTTGCAATTATTGATTATAAAAGCTCGTTAACTTTACTTAAAATGGATATGTTTGAAATTAATAGTGATAATGCAGTTAGAGGATACAGGGTGGTGCCATGCAAATCTGTAACGGGGCAACAGCTTTTGCCTGCTTTTAAGCCTGATTCTGCAACTGCTGTTATAAATAATAAAAAATACACTGTTAACCTTATGATTGCTGTTAGTAAATCAAATTTGTCTGATAGCTATAGAGCTATAATTAGTCCGATAGCTATAAATAATGGAGAGGAGATTATTGTTGATTAATATTTTAAATACAATTTTCAAGAAGTTTAAATCATTTATATGTCAAGGAAGCGTTCACTATATTAATGGCCCTGATGTGCTTCCTCAACCGTTAGATAAAGAGTCTGAGACAATTTTGCTAAAACGGTATGCTGAGGGTGATATAGAGGTTAAAAGCATACTAATTGAGCATAATTTGAGGCTGGTAGTTTACATAGCAAGAAAATTTGAAACAGTTGGTGCAAATATCGAAGATTTAATTTCTATTGGCACAATTGGTCTAATAAAAGCAGTTAATACCTTTTGCCCTGATAGAAACATTAAGCTTGCAACCTATGCTTCAAGATGTATTGAAAATGAAATACTAATGTTTCTAAGAAAAACGACACCTCTAAAACTAGAGGTGTCGATAGACGAGCCGCTTAATGTTGATTGGGATGGTAACGAGCTATTACTATCAGATGTTTTAGGTAGCGATAGCGATGTTGTTAATCGTGGGCTTGAATATGAAGATGAAATATTAACAATTCGTAAATTAGTCGATAAACTTAATGAGAGAGAAAAATTGATTATGCAGCTTCGATTTGGTTTAGCAGGCTACAAAGAGCATACCCAAAAGGAAGTAGCAGATGAACTCGGAATATCTCAATCATATATTTCAAGACTTGAAAAGCGAATTGTTGAACGATTAAAAAAAGATTTAGAAAGAGCAGGTTGTTAGCCGATCATATCTTTCATTGAATAAAGACCTGCGGGCTTGCCAACCATAAACATTGCTGCCTTGATTGAGCCTATAGCAAAGACACTCTTTGAGCGTGCGGAATGAGAAAGGCTAATGATTTCATCGTTGCCTGCAAACATAACGGTGTGCTCACCAACGATGTTGCCACCTCTGATAGCATGCATGCCAATCTCTTTTTTATTTCTCTTTTCACGAACAGAGTGTCTGTCATAAACCTCGTGATACTCTTCGTCACAAATGGCTTCTTTAATACTGTCAGCAATCATAACAGCAGTGCCACTGGGTGCATCGAGCTTTTGATTGTGATGAGCCTCGATAATCTCGATATCAAAATTTTCTGATAACAGACATGCTGCTTTTTTAGATAGTTCAATCAAAAGGTTAATGCCAAGAGACATATTGAAGCTAAAGAAAATAGGTAGGGTTTTAGAGCATTCGTGTATTTTTGCAGTTTGCTCTTTATCGTAACCGGTGGTGCAAATAACAACCGGTATTTTAGTTTTAGCAACAAAGCTAAGCATTGCATCAAGCACAGAGGGGTGGCTAAAGTCAATAATAACATCGGCTTCAACACCGTTAATAGAATCAAAGCTATCAAAAACAGGGAAGGTGTTGTTGTCAGAATTTCTATCAATACCTGCAACAATCTCGCAATCAGGGTTTTCTGCTACAAGAGAGGTAATAACCTTACCCATTTTGCCGTTGCAACCACTCATAATAATTTTAGTCAATTAAATCACATCCTATTGTTTTAAAACGGCGGGCGTAAAAGCCCGCCGTTAGATTTATAATTAGATAAGACAAACCTTTGCCATTTGCTGCTTAAGGTTAGCAATTGCTGCATCGTTCATGCGAACAAGGGGGAGACGGCATTCGCCAACGTCAAAGCCCATAATGTTCAAAGCTTCCTTAACAGGGATGGGGTTAACATCGCTAAACAAAGCAGAAATCAGGTTAACGTATTTAATTTGAAGGTCACGAGCAAGAGCTGTGTTACCCTCAAAATAGCTATAGCACATATCGTGAACAACCTTAGGTGCTATGTTAGAAAGAACAGAGATAACACCTGAACCACCAAGTGAAAGGCAGGGCAGAACTTCATCATCATTACCTGAATAGATGTCAACCTTATCACCGCAAGCAGCGATGGTTCTAGCCATCATGCTTAAATCTGCGTTTGCCTCTTTAATACCAACTATGTTTTTGTGGTCAGCAAGAACTGCATAGGTCTCGGTTTTGAAAGCAGTTCCAGTTCTTGAAGGAACATTATAAAGAATGATGGGGGTGTTAACGCTATCTGCAACCTTTGTGAAGTGAGCGATAAGACCAGCCTGAGATGTCTTGTTATAATAAGGTGTAACCATTAAAAGACCGTCTGCACCAAGTTGCTCAGCCTCTTTAGAAAGCTCAACAGCAAAAGCAGTATCGTTGCTACCGGTACCAGCAATAACTGGAACACGACCTGCAGTGTGCTTAATGGTTGCTTTGATAACCTCAACGTGTTCATCTTCAGTTAAGGTAGCTGACTCACCGGTGGTACCACAAGCGATGATAGCATCGGTGCCGTTGTTGATCTGAAAGTCAACAAGCTCTTTGAGCTTTTCGTAGTTTACAGAGCCATCGGCATTCATGGGGGTAACAAGGGCTACACCAGCGCCCTTA
>JAZRMJ010000258.1:0-1290 GCA_045647445.1 Acutalibacteraceae bacterium
TTGATTGCACAGCCGTACCGAGCGCAAAACTTGGTACGGCTTCGCTTTGAAATGGCGTCAATTATGTCTATTTTGTAAAATGTAACATCAATATGCATATTTATACGCATAATCTCTGTATAATATGTAAGTTTATGCACAAATTATGCTAATAATGGTTGACAAATGGTGTTTTGTGCCGTATAATTATTCAATCATGTTAAATGGGGTGCTGTTTTTTTGTGCTCCACTATTTAGATTTATGGAATTGAGAGGTTATCGCTATGGCAAAGATTTTTATTGACGGCAGTGCAGGAACCACCGGTTTGCGCATTGTTGAGCGTTTGAGTGGCAGAAGCGACATTGAGCTTATCAAACTGCCCGAAGAGCTTCGCAAGGATATCAATGCCCGAAAAGAGGCTATTAACAGCGCTGATATAGCCTTTCTTTGTCTGCCCGACGCTGCTGCAATAGTAGCAGTCAGCCTTGTAGAAAACGATAACACAGTTATAATAGATACTTCGACTGCTCACAGAACTGTTGAGGGCTGGTCATACGGCTTCCCTGAGCTTGTTGATAAGGATGCTTTAAAAAAATCAAAGCGTATTGCAAACCCCGGTTGCCACGCAAGTGGATTTGTGGCACTTATTAAGCCCCTGACCGATTGTGGTTTGCTAAAAAAAGATGCAAAGCTCTCTTGCTTCTCGCTGACCGGCTACTCCGGTGGTGGCAAATCTATGATTGCTGATTACGAGTCGGATGAGCGTTGTGATTTGCTCGGCGCACCCCGTCAATATGCACTGGGTCAGCAGCACAAGCATCTTAAAGAGATGAAGGCTTTATGTGGTCTTGAGCATGCGCCTGCCTTCTGCCCCATCGTTGGTGATTTTTACAGTGGTATGGAGGTTACAGTTACCCTCTTTGACGACATGATTAACGGCACGGTTGAAGATATTAAGGCCACTTATAAAAAAAGATACACCGGCGAGCTTGTTAAGTTCGTTGAGAGTGCCGACGAGGGTGGATTTTTATCAGCCGCCTCAATGTCGGGCAATGACGGCATGCAAATCTCGGTTTACGGCAATGATGAGAGAATTGTGCTTGTCAGCCGTTTTGACAATCTCGGCAAGGGCGCTTCAGGCGCTGCCATTCAAAACATGAATATTGTGCTCGGTGTGGATGAAACCACCGGCCTTGACCTTTAAGGAGGATATAGAATGATTAAGTTGATATCGGGCGGTGTTTGTGCCGCTAAGGGTTTTGTTGCTAACGGCGTTCACTGTGGTATTCGCAGAAATCAAACTAAAAAAA
>JAZRMJ010000259.1:0-6329 GCA_045647445.1 Acutalibacteraceae bacterium
CCTCAAGCTTCACAAAGGGGCTATCGGGTTTTTTAATTCGCTCACGAAGTCGGTCAACTGCGAGTGTGCCAAGTGCCATTTTAGGCACCCTGACCGTTGTCAACTCAAGACTTGTTATTTTAGGTATGACGATATCGTCAAAACCTATAACCGAAATCTCCTCGGGCACCTTAATCCCCTTAGCCCTGAATGCCTGAATTGCACCTGCCGCCAACCAATCGTTGTCGGCAAAATAACAGCTTGCAAGCTTGTCGCCACTTTCTATAATAGCAGTCATGTCTTGCTTTGCACCCTCTAGGTTTGTGCTTATGCGATGCACCTTGCTTTTTGAAGCTGACATGCCTGCGCTTCTTATCGCTCTGTAAAAGCCGTTAGCCCTGTCATCATTGTTGCTGATTTTTAAATCAAAGGTGAGATAATCAGGCTGTGCCTTGCACCGTCTTATAACATACTCTGTTGCAAGCATTGCGCCTTGGATGTTGTTGATTACAACGCTGTCACACATTAGAGAATCATAATATACGTCAAGCAAAACGATAGGCTTGTTCAGATATAAAAAAGGCTTAATTTCTGAGGCAGTCATTTCGGTGCCAAGCAAAATAATTCCACTCGTATCGCTTGATGATAAGTCTTTAAGCTCTTTCTCCACATCACTTTCGTAGCAGTAGTGAATGATCAGCTTGTATTTTAATTGGTGGCAACGAGAGGAAATACCCTCTGTAACCTGACTAAAGAAGGGGGTGTCGGTAACAATTGCATCTTGCTTTTTAAAAACAACAAAGGTGACCGAGGTGTTAGATTCTAGCTTTTGCTCAATTCGGCTAAAGTCATACCCATGCTCTTTAGCCGCCTTTCGCACTTTTAGTCGGGTTTCGGTGCTGACCCCCGGTTTGTTGTTTAGTGCCATAGATACTGCTGCAGCCGATATGCCCAATATTTTTGCAAGCTCCTTAGCTGTGATTGACACAAAACCACCTCCTGTTTTGATTTTAACCGAATATCACCCCAAAAGCAACAACAACTTTATTTTCAATAATAAATTAAGTAAAATTCGCTTAATTTATTATTGAAAATAAGTCATTACAAAATTAAAATATAAACATCCAGAGATTTTTATTCACAAAAGGAGCGCAAATATGAAAAGAATATCGCCTAAAATAATAGCTGTGGTTTTGTTGCTTGTTATGCTTGCAGGCTGTGGCAATCAGGCTGTTAGCTCGAGCGACTCATCCTCTTTAATAAGCTCTAACCCTATTTCGTCTATTATTTCATCTTTGCTTGACCCATCATCAGCAGAGCAGTCATCCGAGGCAGTGTCATCTGCAGTCTCAAGCGAGGTTCAAAGCAAGCCTACCGGCAGTGTTACTGCCTCTGCACCGACCAGTAATGCGCCCGCTTCGTCTGAGCCTGCCTCATCTAAACCTACAAGCAGCAAGCCTGCTTCTCAAGCCCCTGTTTCGTCCACACAGCCAAAACCCCCTGCTCAAACAACCATAAATTCGGTTCAAACCATAATTAACGATATGACCTTAAACCACGAGGGTATCCCTCACGGCGTAGGAATAGGTGTCGATTGGCGCGAAAAACCCAGAGTCGGCTGGGGCGCTGACCCCCACGGCTTCACAGCCTTCACAGCCTGGGGTCAGGTTTATGAAGATGTCAATGGCAACCCTGCAAGAAACACCAGAGTTCAGCTTAGAAACATGGAATCTTATTATTTAAGCAAATCAACCGGCAAATGGATTAAAATGCAGGATTCATCAAGATTTGGTGGAGCAGCCTATGTTGAAAGCTTTGAGGGCGACCAAAATATCCCCCCCAACAAGCGCGATGAGTCATCAAACGGTGGTGGAATATCGGTCACGGCAGGTGGCGGCTACAACTACCATTTCTGGCCTGAAGGTGCAAGAGCCGATATTAACCCCAACGATGTTGCAGCAGTTTACACCACCGTCCAGGCAAGATTAATACTCGAAAACAAAAACGGCACCGATGACAGAGCCACCTCAAGATATATCCTCAGCATGGGTGGAGACTACTGGAAAAACGCAACAGTAGGCTGGGATAACTTTAAAACCAATGCTGACTTTGCAATCGGTCGCTTTAAATACGTTACCAACGATTGGCAAGCCTTTAACTGCTTTGCAGGTGATGCCGAGGCCCTCAAAAAGAATCCTCCCCCTATTAAATAAAATGTGCCACAAATTCATTTTGTGTAACCGCCTTTTGAAATCACAAAGGCCACCGTTTATCGGTGGTCTTTGTGATTTGGTTAAGATATAATAGTTATAAATATTTGCTTGAAAAACTGCTGATTATAAATTAAAATAAAGGGTAGTAATATGATTAGAATTGACTAAGGAGCATTTTGTATGAAAAAACTGATTTTTGCGGTAACTGCCTTATCGCTTTCACTTTCGCTATGCATGCTTTCAGCCTGCGGTCAAGACGTAGCCGAGGGCTCTCAAGAAGAAACCTCGAGCGCAATCACCTCTTTTATTTGGGTGACCCCACAAAAAGACTCCTCATCCAAACTCCCTCAATCCACTGCCTCTGCACCCTCTGGTGAGGCTTCGTCGGCTGTGTCTAATAAGCCCTCAACCAATCAGGGCACCCTCAACTCGGTTCAAACTATATTAGACGATATGAGGCTGCTCCACGAGGGCATACCTCATGGCGTCGGCGCCGAAACAGGTTGGCGCGATGGCCCCAGAGTAGGCTGGGGTATCAACCCCTACGGCTTTGTTGCCTTTACTGCATGGGGTCAGGTATATGAGGATATAAACGGCAATCCTGCCAAAAACACCCGAGTTCAAATCAGAAACATGGAGGCATATTATTTAACCAAATCAACAGGTCAATGGATTGAGCTTCAAAACAGCTCCGATATTAGTGGCATGGCGTATCTCGAAAGCTTTGCAGATGATAAAAACATCCAACCCGATAAGCGCGACGAGAGTCATAACGGTGGTGGATTATCGGTCACTGCAGGCAATGGCTACAACTATCATTTTTGGCCCTCAGGCTCAAGAGCCACTATTGACCCCAACGACGTTGCGGGAGTCTACACCACCGTTCAGGCAAGATTAATCCTAAACGACCCCTCAAAGCCTGATGACAGAGCCACCTCAAGATATATCCTCAGCATGGGTGGAGACTATTGGAAAACTCTGACAGCCCAGTGGGATTACTACAAAACCAATGCCGACTATGCAATCGGCCGCTTTAAATACGTCACCAATGATTGGCAAGCATTTAACTGCTTTGCAGGCGATGCCGAGGCTCTCAAAAAGAATCCCCCACCCCTCAGATAAAAACAAAGACCACCGACTAATCGGTGGTCTTAAAATTTTTAATCTTCGCAATATCCGTCAATGGTTGCAAATCCGAAGCAAGCGCCCGGCACATAAATCATGCCGTTATCGGGTCTGCAGCAGATAGCGTCAGCCTCCCAGCCAAGACCGTAACCATCGTTTATAATAGAGTTGCGCTTGTTGCGGGTTAGCACCTGCCAGGTATCGCCGCCATCAATTGAACGCATTGTGCAGCAATCGTTCATATACCAGTTACCGCCGCCCGTTACATAAATAACGTTTGTGTAGCGCTTATCGATTGCAAGCCCGTGGGGCACACGCCATCCAAACTGATTTGCAGGCATATTCTCGGTAATATCAGCAGCAACGCCCTCATTAATTCTAAACAAACGGTCGTTACCACAAGCAAAATAAATGTTATTTTTGTGGTCAACGCAGGCGTCTCTTAGGCTTACACCACAATCAGCAACAACCTGCCAGGTTATACCGTGGTCGGCAGAGATAACCACTTTGCTGCCGTCAAGACCCACAAGGGTGCCATCCTCATGGTTGTGGTCGGTAACGGCGATACAGCCATCCATCTTCTCCCAATTGTAACCCCTGTCGGCTGTACGGAATGGGCCGCAAAACGCAACGTCGGGGTCACGGGGGTCACCGTAGGCGCTCGCTACCGTGTCATACATAAGCCCTGTGTGAACTACCGTTTCACCACCATCGTGGGTTACGTATAATTCAGAGGGGTCATGCCAGCCTGCCCGTCTGCCACAAACGAAGGTGTTTTTATCAATGGCGTAACCACCGTAGCAGAAGCCACCCCAGGTCTCACCATACATGTTAACATACTTCCAGGTCTTGCCACCGTCAAAGGTAACGCATCCGTCATAATCCTGCGAAGCGTAGTAGAACAAATCGGGGTCAAAAACGTTAAGGTGTATTCTGTCACCTGCAAGAATACCGAGGTTACCGTTGTGATACCAGTCAGAGGTGTAACCACCGTCGGTGCTTCGGCAGGTGTAGTCACCACCGAGAGTCCACATAATGTTTCTGTCGAGAGGGTTCCATGCAAAAACCGATTGACGGTTGTTGTAGGGGATAAAGTTGAGCTTGTTGAGTCTTGTCATCTCTCTCCAGCTCTTTGCACCGTCGTGGGTTATAAATACCTTTTTATTATAGTCGTGCGACATTTTGCATACAGCCATATAATCAGGGTCGGCAGGGCTGACCTTGAGCCAAGATGCGTGATTTTCTACTCCTGAGGGGAAGTTTTCTCCGCCTAAGAATTTAAAGCTCTCACCACAATCGTCAGAGCGATAAACACCGTCAATTGTGTTGATAAAAACGCTGTCAGGCAAGGTTTTAATAACGTCAAGACCTCTGATGCCTTCCTCACCCTTGCCCTCAAAGGTCAGGGTGTAGCTCTCTCCGCCATCCTTGCTAACGAAAAAGCCTGTGCGATGGGCAATATAAAGGGTGCGGTTTTTGGGGTGAACTTTAACTATTGCGTCACCAAAGCCCTCTTTGATAAGACTCCAGCTCTCGCCACCGTCAACCGTCTTAAACAGAGCGTCACACTCACGGAATTCGCCCCAAAGCCCCTTCGACTCAGTGTTGTTAATGCGTGACCAATAGGCAGTAGTGCAGTAACCAAGCTCCTCGTTGTAGCTTGAGGGGTCAATAGCAACCTGATCTCTAAAATCACGGTAGCTTGCAAAATAACCACCAAAGGTGTGAGTCCAGGTGTCACCCATGTCGTATGAAACGTATATGCCATTATATTCATTGCTGCCTGAATTACAGCCAACGGCAATAAGATGGTTTTTATTGATAGGGTCTATGCAAACAAAGCAGCAGCCACGGGCGTCAAGACCGATGTTGCAGGGCTCCCAATGCTCACCGCCATCCTTTGAGCGAAACATACCGCCAACGTCGGTGCCTGTAAATAGAAGGCTACCGTCAATGCTGTCGCAGGTAACGCAAAGCTCCCATTGACCACCCTCGCCACCACTGTGACCGGCATCGAGAATTTCTTGAGTTACCATAGGCATCATATGCCAATTTAGCTTTTGACTCATTTAAAAAACCTCACTTTTTTGAATTTGTGGGCGAATTGCTATATACATTAGAATAATATCACACTTAAATATCCCTTCTCAATTGTATGAAGTGATAAAAAGTGCGTTATCTTTTTGTAAAAATGCGATAAAACCTTGATTTTTTGAGCCGACAAGAGTATCATAATATAAGCTCTTTGTCGGTTTATATAAGAGTTTTTGTTGCTTTTATGCATCAAAATGCATAAAAGCGCCTATAAACCGAATAAATATACATATATCGCTTGACAAAATAGCTGTTAGTGTGTATAATCATGCATATCGCATGTCAAATTGTTTAATAAATATTCACGGAGGAATATATCATGAATAAGGAAAACATCAAAAAAGTAGTCCTTGCTTATTCAGGAGGACTCGACACATCCATCATCATCCCGTGGCTCAAAGAGAATTACAACAACTGCGAGGTTATCGCAGTATCAGGCAACGTTGGTCAGGCTGACGAGCTTGAAGGCCTCGAAGAGAAGGCTATCAAGACCGGTGCTTCTAAGCTTTACGTTCTTGACCAGACAGAGGAATATGTTGATGAATACATAATCCCCACCATGAAGGCAGGCGCAGTTTATGAGGATTATCTTCTCGGCACCAGCCATGCTCGTCCCTGCATTGCAAAGGGTCTTGTTGACATTGCAATCAAAGAGGGAGCAGACGCTATCTGCCACGGTTGCACCGGCAAGGGCAACGACCAGGTTCGTTTCGAGCTGACCATCAAGCGCTTTGCACCTGATATGCCCATCATCGCTCCTTGGCGTGAGTGGGATATCAAATCCCGTGAGGAAGAGATTGAGTACGCCGAGGCGCACAATATCCACCTCAAGATAAACAGAGAAACCAACTATTCTAAAGATAAAAACCTTTGGCACCTTTCTCACGAGGGTATGGATCTTGAGGATACCGGCAACGA